>NZ_QHHQ01000007.1:300000-402539 GCF_003258595.1 Acuticoccus sediminis | reverse complement strand
CGCAGAGGTGTTCCATCGACCATTCTCCAGCCGACGTCACCTGGCCTCGTACTTGGGGCTCGCACCAACCCCGTACGCCAGCGGTGATCAGCAGCGGGATCAAGGGATCAGCAAGGCCGGGAACAAGCCGGCCCGAACGCTGCTCGTCGAGATTGCCTGGGTTTGGATGCGGCACCAGCCGGGAAGCGCGCTCACCACATGGTATCGGGCGCGATATGCGCAGAACGGGGCGCGAAGCCGGAAGGTCGGGGTCGTCGCGCTGGCGAGGAAGCTTGCGATCGCCCTCTGGCACTTCGTGGAACATGGGGTCGTTCCGTCAGGAGCAGTCTTGAACGCTCGCTGACGGCTTCAAGAGCTTCGGCGGAACGTCTTCCGTCGAGGGCACGGGCAACGACCGGGCGTAGTGATGGCGCCAACTGCCGAGTTGTAGTTTGGTCGCCCCGTTCAGCATCCCGAGGGTCGTGAACAAGATCGTGGTCCGACGCGCTCGCGCTTGAACCGGATACAAGTGGATGCGCCAAAGGTGGCGCATAGTCTCCGACCAAAGATGCTCAAGCCATGCGACGAACGAGCGAGTAGGAGTTCAGATGACACACGACGCTTGACCCGGAACAACATACAAGTCTCTACGCCAAGCCTCCAACTTTTCCGCCGCGTCGGCAAGACTCAGGAACCAGTGGGCGTTCAGGCACTCGGCCCTGAGCCGCGCGTTGAACGCTTCGATGTAGGCGTTGTCGGTCGGCTTTCCGGGCCGGGAGAAGTCGAGCACCACGCCGTGGCGGTAGGCCCACAGATCCATGTCGCGGGAGATGAACTCCGAGCCCTGGTCCACGCGGATGACCTTCGGCACGCCGACCGTCGCACACACCCGTTCGAGCGTCGCCACCACGTCTTCGCCCCGATAGCTGAACCGCGCATCGAGCACCGGGCAGTAGCGCGAGAACGTGTCGACCACGGTCAGCACCCGCAACTTCCGCCCCGTCGCGAGCTGGTCGTGGACGAAGTCCATCGCCCACACGTCGTTGGGGCGGACCGCGTCCGTGCGGTCCTCGCGCAGCTTCGCCTTCACCCGGCGCCGAGGGGTCTTGTTTCTCAGCTGCATGCCCATCTCCTTGTAAAGACGGTAGATCCGCTTCGCATTCACGTCCCAGCCCTCGCGGCGCAGAAGGACGTGCACGCGCCGGTAGCCGAACCGCACGCGTGTCTCGCAGATCTCCCTGATCCGCTTCTCGAGAGCGGCCTGGCCGGGCCGACGGGACGTATACCGATAGGTCTTCGGATCGAACCGGATCGCCGCACAGGCGCGGCGGATCGACACCGACCAGTTGGCACGCATCGCATCGACGAGCGCTCTCTTCCGACCAGGCCTCAGAGCTAGTGGGATGGTCCGCGCTGCCTTCCCGCCCGATCATCGGGCGACTGCATGGAAGGAGGATCTGACTATGATGCGTAACCAACCCCGGGACTGCGCCGTCTTCGGCGTCGATATCGGCAAGACCGTGTTCCACGTCGTCGGGCTCGATGCGGCCGGCGCGGTGCTGCAGAAGGCGAAGTTTCGCCGCGACACGCTGCTGCAGTTCTTCGAGAGGGCAAGGCCGGCGCTGGTGGCGATGGAGGCATGTCCCGGCTCGCAGTGGCTCGCGCGCAAGATCGGTCTGCTCGGCCACGAGGTACGGATCATCCCGGCACAATTCGTGAAGCCCTACGTGAAGTCGCACAAGAACGATGTGATCGACGCCGAGGCGATCGCGGAGGCTGCGACCCGGCCGACGATGCGCTTTGTCGGCGTGAAGGAAGCGCATCAGGTCGACCTGCAGATGTTGCACCGGGTTCGTGGCCGGCTGGTCGCCAGCCGGACGAAGCTCATCTGCCAGATGCGCGCCTACTGCCTCGAGCATGGCGTGGCGATGAGGCCGGGTGCTGGCGTGTTCAAGATCGACATCCTTCGCGTACTCGATGACGAGGACAACGATTTGACCGATCGCGCACGCCTGGTGCTTCGCGAGCTCCACGCCGAGCTCATTGAACTCGAGAGCCGGATTCGGACCGTCTCGACCGAGATCAAGAACATAGCCGATGCCGACGAGACGGCGCGTCGGTTGATGACGATCCCGGGCATCGGGGCTCTCGGAGCGACGGCCATCCTCGCAGCCGTCGGCGACCCGCGGCGGTTCAAGAAGGCACGCGACATCCCCGCTTGGCTCGGCCTCGTGCCGCAGCAGCATTCGACCGGAGGCAAACAAAAGCTCCTTGGGATCGCCAAGAGAGGGAGCAACTACTTGCGAACCCTTATCGTGCATGGCGCGCGTTCGGTCTTCATGCATCTCGATCGGTCGAAGGATCGTCTCGGGGTCTGGGCTGACCAGCTGCGCGGTCGGATGCACGCCAACAAGGTCGTCGTCGCGTTGGCGGCGAAGATCGCGCGCATCGTCTGGGTGATCCTGAGCACCCCGGGCGCGACATATGAGCGGCGACCGCCTAAGGCCGCGATCGTCTGAGTTATGAGATCCGGCAGCGCCGGAAAGGAGTGCGAGGTTCGTAGGTGATGACGAAAGGGTCGATCGGCGTTCGGTAAGTCCGGTTCGAAAGCGGGCTTCGTGCCCGAACCAGTTAGTTGGAAACCGAACGCGCTGATCTCATCATGGCCTGGCCGGAAAACCGGCCCACTCGCGAGAGGCCGGATACATTGACGCAATCCCTGACGCCACCGCCGAAGAACGTTGCACAGGCAGCGCGGACCATACATTTCGCTTGATGACGTCCTGCAACATCTCACGATCGAGCGTCAGGTCCGCGACGATCTTCTTCAGCCGGGCGTTCTCCTGTTCGAGCTCGCGCAGCCGGCGCATCTCCGACGGCAGCACCCCGGCGTATTTCTTCTTCCAGTTGAAGTACGTCGCCTGACTGATTCCCGCCTTCCGGCAGATCTCCGCAATAGGCGTCCCATCTTCGCCCTGCTTGATGATGAACGCCTTCTGCGCGTCCGTGAACTGCGATGCCTTCACCGCTCTCCGCTCCTTCTCCAGCCAAAGGAATCAGCGCGGAAAACTCTACCTCGCCACTGAGGGCATTTCAGGGGAGCAGACCAGGTGAGGATCCCAATCGGGCGCTGACCGCCAGGGCCTTCACCTTTACGGACCGGCTCCTTATGAGCCTGAGCCATACGCGCTCGCGAGGAGCGCGCCGGCGCGTGCTATAATGGGCTTCGATCCGCACCGGCACTTTCACCGATCCGCCCGGCTGCGGACTAGATGTCGCCGCGGCGCTTCAGGCTCGTCGTCGGCCTCACGCCGAGGGCGCCGACGTACTCTGCAAGACCCATGGCGGCGAGGTCGAGCTCCTTCATCTCCGCTTTGAGCTCGTCGTATCGATCGGCCAGGGTTGTCGAGTCCGGATCAAGATTTGTCACCAGGACAAGTCCTGTCGGCGGGGCGTCGAGAAAGGCTATCCTCAGGTCTGGCCGGTAACTCTGAAGGATCGGAATGATCTTCCAGACGTCGCCAGCCCACTGCCCGTTATGGCGGGAGTATTCGGACGTCTCGCGCTGCGCCCGACGGGTCATCCCGACGTCCGTCGGAATGCAATCGTGGAGGACGATCACCGAATTGCGGTCGGCCAGTCGCTCGGTATTCAGGAAATCCTTCAAGAGCGCCTCGGCATGATGGAGGCCGTCGAGGAAGGCAAAGTCCACGGCGCCGCCAAGAAGCGCCGGGACGTCGCACCCGGCGAAGAAGTCGTCGCTCGTCATCCGGACGATATGGATGTGCGGGTTGGCCTCCGAGAACCCGTCCGGGACCAGCGGTTCGGGATCGACACCCACCGACGTCACCCGCGATCGCCTCAGCGAGGCGCCCCTGCGAATGCCGATCTCGAGATAGTTCTTCGGCTGGAGCGTCCGATGGAGGCGCCCCAGGACCTGCCGGTAGGCCTCGCCCTCATGGCAAGGGATGTAGTATCTAGGATCTTCGAATATTGTCAGCGCTTCACTCCTCGGCTTCGCATTCCTGGAGGGCGTCACGGAACAACAACAAATATATGCCTCTTGGTAAGATGAAGGTCTGAACCTGTCAACGATGGGCTCTCGACACGAAGTCTATTCGCGCACGAGCCTTGGCGGTCATCGCCACAGGATCATCCTTGGCCAGGGGCCACGCGCGATACCTGTCGTCACGGGTGACGCCGCTCGGCTGCCGGCGGAGGCGCATTCACTTGGCCATCTCGCTACGACGCAAAGCATTCGCGGCGAACCGGCACTCCCCCTCGCGCATCGCGGCGAGCGGGTGGGCGGATGTTCGGGATGCAACCGCCCACCCCTCGGTCTCCTCCGGGGTGTCAGGACTGTGGTTCGGGGTGGAGCACCTCGGTCGACGGGCTCATCCGCCGCCCCGCTGCCGCGGTGGGCGAAGGTCCGCGGGGCGTCGGTTCAGTTCGGGCATTCCAGCCGGCTGCCTGCGCCATACGTGCACCGCAGACTGCCGGCCGCTTCCTTGACCATCAGCATGCACTCATCGTAGTCGCCCGCCGCGTGGGCCGTCGTGGCCTTCTCGATATTGTCGGCCGCGATCTTTTTGGCGGCGTCCTCGGCATGAGCGTCCAGCTGCGCCTGGACCTCCGAAATGCCGGACTCGCACTGTTGCATCGCGGTCTGGGCGTGGACCGACGTCGCCAATGCGAAGACGCTCCCGGCGGTCAGGGCGCAACGAACAATTCTTTTGATCGACATTTTGCGTTTCCTCCAAAGCCTTGATGTGAAGTTCGCCGGGGCCGCTGTCCGGTCCCGGCGTCGGTCGCACGACGTGCGTTCCGGTCCGTCGGCTCGCCGTTCCGTCTCCGGGCCTGCGGCAGGCCGCCGTCGAGGCCCGCATGGACCGGCGCGGCGGCCTCAGCAGTTGTAGACGCCGACGGCGCAACGGCGCGCCGTGCGTCGGGCGACGCCCGCGACGCTCACCGGAGTGAGCGGGCGACCGACGCGAGCCTCGGCCTTCGATATGGCCGACGGAAATCCCCGGATGGCGGGGAAGCCGGAACCGAGCGCCGCGGCCAACACCAGGGCGGCGCCGAGCACGAGACCGAGCCGCTTCATCGTTGTCATTGCGCGCTCCTCGTCATGAAATTCGCCGGAAGCTCCGCGACCTTCTCGCGAAGCGCCGCGGGGTCGACCTTCTGCGCGCCGGACGCCGCCGCGAAGTCGAACCTGTCCGGAGCAACCGCGTCGCCGGTCCGCCAGTCACGGAACTCGATCGTGTATTGCGGCGCGTGCGCCATGTGCTTCGTCGTGATCGCATAGCGGCAGGGCAGCGGACGATCGCCCTGGGCGATCCAGATCTGCCAGTCGACCTCGTCGGTGCGGAAGGCGAGCCAGTCGCATTCGGCTCCCCCGACGACGCCGCTGCCGAGATCCTTGACGTCGTAGACCTCGCTCATGAGCGCGTCGTACGGGTCCGACAGCAGGAGGTCGGCAGCCGGCAGAGGCCGGCCGAACCTGTCGCGCAGCGTGTCCACGAGCTGGTCGAGCGAGCCCGGCAACTCGACCTGTGCGTAGGCGTTCGCATTCTGCCCGACGAGCGTGAGAGTGGTGCCGTCGAACAGCATCTCGAGGTCGAGGAAGCCGCCGGCCCGGGTGGCGCGGACATGGTCCGGCCGCTCGAGCGAGACGGTGCCGGAGCTGGCCAGCCCGAGCTTCTGGCCGGCCTCCGTCACCACCTCCAGGGTGGCGTCGAAGTCGAAGGCGAGCCGGTCCTGCGCGGCGAGATAATCCGACATCGCCTTGAGCAACTCCCGGGCCGCGGGCGAGTCGCTGACGCGCATCAGCTCGACGCGCCGGTTGAGCTCTCGGCCCTCGGCCGTCTCGTTCGCCGCGACCGGCCGATCGGCGCCGACGCCGGCAGCCTCCAGCCGGCCCGCGTCGATCCCCCGCTCGACGAGCGCGCTCCTCACCGCCTCCGCGCGCTGCAGCGACAGCGCCTGGTTGTGCCCGGCATCGCCGCTGGCGTCGGTATGGCCGACGATGCGGAGCGTCCAGTCCGGGAAGCTCTCCAGCACCGTGGCGACGTCGTCGAGCAACGGCCCGGACTGGGGCTGGATGACCGCCTTGTCGCTGTCGAAGTGTATGCCGTGGAGGTCGTAATCCTGACGCGTCTGGAGCGCCTGCTCCATCGCTTCGCGGTCAAAGGGCTGATCCGGGGCGGGAGCGGTCTGGGCCGCGGCGTTCGTGAGGTCGAACGCCAGAATCGAACCAATCAAGACCGCGCACGCACTCAGCCCGACGCCTGGTCTCCGGAACATGCTTCATTCCCCGCGCCCGGCGCCGCATTCGGCTTCGGGCTATGCTTGAAAAATTCTTTTAAAATCATATTGCTTCACCTCCCAATACAGCAGGTGACCGACGAACATCTCCTGTCCATCTTGCTCGCAGTGGCCCGAGATTAGCGCAATTTTTCGATTTCAGGGAGGAGAAGATGAAGCCGGGAACGCAGAATCTGGCCGAACCGGCGGGGCGCGGAGGGGCACGGCAACGGCATCGCGGCGGCAACCGACTGACGGAATTCGGCTCCTGCAGTGTCCGCACCGGCAGGACGGGTGCGCCGCCTTCCGCCCCGGGCCCCGCTACAGCCCTTCGACCGGGACCGGCAGGCGCTCCAGGCGTTCGGCGACGAGGGACTGGAGGCGCCACAGTTGCGGGTCGCGGACGCCGTGCCTCTCCAGCTCGGTCACGGTGTTGAGCAGGTACTCCGCCATCGTGCCCACGTGGCCGACCGCCGAGGCGAGGATGTCCGCAAGGTCCTCCTCCAGCGGTTCGGGGACGTAGAGCGGCCATGACCGGTCGATCGCGAAGGCGATGGCCCGGACGGGGCCGGCATCGGTGCTGGCCTCGACCCACTCGGGAGCGAGCGGCGGCTCGGTCTGCAACATCGCGACGAGCGAGGCCGCCAGATTCTCGGGCGCCATGCGCAGCACCACGCCGGAGCAGCTGCCGCCGCGGTCGAGAGACATCATCAGGCCCGGCGCCGAAGGGCAGCCGCGAAAGCGCCTGTCCCCGATGCAGAACGCCCGGCGCCACCCGTCGAGGTGCGCGACCCGCCGCTCGGCGACGGTAAAGCGGGGCTTCCAGATCAGCGATCCGGCCGCGAAGACCCACAGTTCGTCCGGCCGCTCGAGCCGCGACAGGACCGCCTCGGCGGTCCGCTCGTAGTAGTCCGGGCCAGGCGCGTCCACCATCAGGGGGCCGCGTTCATCGGTGCGGGGCGGCAGCCGGTCGACGAGGGCGCGCGTCAGTCGCAGGGTGTCCGTCATCGCGCGCGTCTCCATCAGGCCCGGTGGTGCCGACATCGGCGGTCCGGAGGGACCGAAGGCGTCCGACCCGCGGGTATTTCTACGGCCCGCTCCGCTCCGCGCCAAGGCGGGCCGCCCGCCCGGAAGCGGCGACGCGTACGGTGCGCGTCAGACGGGAACCGACGCCGGGGCGCCGGCTCGCGTCATGGCCGCCGCCTCGGCGGCGAGCCAGTCCGCGAAGGCCGCGAGTTCCGGGGCGTCCGAGGGGCGGCGGAGGTGCTGGAGGACGAACCACCGCTTGGTCGGACGGATCCGCGGGTGGGCCGCCGCGAGGACGCCGCGCTCGATCTCGGGCCGCACGAGCGCCTCGATGCCGATGGCGATGCCGAGCCCACGGGCCGCCGCCTCCATCGCGAGGCCCGCGCTCTCGAAGCTGCTGCCGCCCTCGGCCGAGACCGAGCGCAGGCCCGCGTGGTCGAGCCAGCGCCGCCAGTCCTCCGGCCGCGGCCGGGCGTGCAGGAGGTCGGCGGCGGCAAAGTCGGGGGGCCCATGCTCGACGAGCGCGGGGGCGCAGACGGGCAGGGTCGCGATCGGCAGCAGCCGACGCGTGACGAGGCCGGAGCGGGGCGCGCCGTCCGACACCGCGATCACCGCATCGTAGCGCGCCGGCGTCAGCTCCAGCGGGTTGGCGCTGGTGTGGATGTCGACCGCAACGTCCGGCAGGCTGTCGCGCATCCCCGCGAGGCGCGGCATGAGGAAGCGCGAGGCGAAGAAGCCGTAGACGCCGACCGACAGGCGCCGGGCGCGGCGCAGGCGCACGCCACGCGCGGCACCGGCGATCTGGTCGAGCGCCTCGCCAAGCTCGGCGGCGAGGGCCGCGCCCGCCTCGGTCGGCTCCAGCCCGGTGGCGCGGCGCACGAAGAGCGCCGCCTCCATCCGCGCCTCGAGCTCGCGGACCTGTCGGCTGACGGCGCCCGGCGTCACGCCCAGCTCGTCCGCCGCCCGGGTCATCGAGCGGTGGCGCGCCGCGGCCTCGAAGGCGCGCACGGCGGAAAGGGGCGGCAGGCTGCGTCCGGACATGCCTTTGAGTTTGCCTCAACATACCCGGAATGGAAATCGATTGATCTTGCATTGACCTCAAGGCGAACGTGCGCTGCACCGAACGCACCGCGCAGGCCGCCGGCCCGGGCGAGCGCGCCAACGACAGCCGGAGGACGCCATGGACCAGCCGATGCCAGCCGCAAGCCTTCCACCCGCCGCGCGGACCACCCGGGCGGCGTCGGCGGAGCGGTCGCGCAACATCGCGCCGGACACGCGCGGCCTCGACTACTTCGCCATCGACCACGCGCTGCGAAGCCTCCTGCCGCTCTACATGGACGGGGCCCTCCTCGCCCATCTGACGCCCCATCTCGCCGAGCTGGGCGCGCTCGCAGGCGGGCACCTCGGCGCGCTCGCCGATAACGCCGAGCGGCACGAGCCGGTCCTGCACCGGCGCGACCGGACCGGACGCGACGAGGAATGGCTGGAGTTCCACCCCGCCTACCGCGAGATGGAGGCGATCGCGTTCGGCCGCTTCGGCATGCACGCGATGACGAACCGGCCGGGTGTGCTGGGATGGCCCGACAGGATGCCGCCGATCGCCAAGTACGTGTTCCACTACCTCTTCTCGCAGGCCGAGTTCGGGCTCCTCTGCCCGGTCAACCTGACCGACAGCTCCTCCCACCTCGTCGACCTCTTCGGCTCCGAGGAGATCCGCGCCCGCTACCTGCCGCGGATGTGGAGCCAGGACATGAACGAGCTGATGAAGTGCGCGCAGTTCATGACCGAGAAGGCGGGCGGCTCGGACATCGGCCGCTCCGACCTCACGGCCGTCCGCGACGGCGCCGACTGGCGGCTCTGGGGCGAGAAATGGTTCTGCTCCAACGTCGACGCCGAGGCGGCGGTCCTGCTCGCCCGGCCCGAGGGCGGGGCCGAGGGGAGCCGGGGGCTCGGCCTATTCCTGATGCCGCGGACACTGCCGGACGGGACGCGCAACGCCTACCGCATCGTGCGGCTGAAGGAGAAGATGGGCTCCCGGTCCATGGCGAGCGGGGAGATCGTGTTCGAGGGCGCGCTCGCCTACCAGCTCGGCGCGCTGGACCAGGGGCTGAAGCAGATGCTCGTGATGGTGAACTCCTCGCGCATCTCGCACCTGACGCGCGCGGCCGGCATGATGCGGCGCTGCCTCAACGAGGCGCTGGTGGCCGCGCGGCACCGCAACGCGTTCGGCAAGGCGGTGGTCGACCACCCGCTGATGCGCCGGCAGCTCATGAAGCTCATGGTGCCGACCGAGCAGGCGCTGTCCGCCCTCCTCTACACCGCCGCGGTCTCGTCCGACCCGTCGCCGCGCGCCGAGCGGCTGCTGCGCATCCTGACCCCGATCTGCAAATACCGCGCGTGCCGCGACAACGTGCCGGTCGCGACGGGGGCGCTCGAGGCGCGGGGCGGCAACGGCTATATCGAGGACTGGCCCAACTCACGGCTGGTGCGCGACGCACACCTGGGGCTCTTGTGGGAGGGAACGTCCAACATCAACGCCCTGGACGCAGTGCAGCGGGCCGTCGGCAAGGCCCGGGCGCACGAAACACTGGGTGAGGACCTTGCCGGGCGCCTCGACCGCGCGGACCTGCCGGGACAGTTCCGGACCCGCCTCTCCGCCGCGGTCGGCCGGGCAGTGCGGTTCGCGGACGAGGTCGCCGCCGATCCCGCCCACGAGCGGTTCAGCCGCGAGGCGTCCGGCCAGCTCTACCACGCCGTGACCGCGACGCTGATGGCGACGGAGGGGCAAGCCCTGGGCGAGGCCGGCGGCGACGCGCGCCGCCTGCTGCTGGCCCGCTTCGTGCTGGAGCACAGGATGCACGAGGGTGGCCCGCCGAGCCTCTCGGCCAGAGCGTGGGAGGACGAGGCCATCGCCCTCCTCCTCGCCGACACGCCGGTCCCGCTCGCGACCGCCACCCGACTGGCGCAGGCCTGACGCCCCCCTCCGCGCGCGCGGTGCGGTGCCGCGCGGGTGGCCGGCGCCGCCCCAACGGCGCCAGCGCACCGGAACGCCCGGGCCATATCTCGTATGCCGAAGCAGCGGCCGTCCTAGCGAGCGGGCGCCGACGTCCGCACTGTGGCTCGCCGGCCGCCGTATCCCGCATTCGCTTCATCGCGTTGAGATAGCCCGAACTTCCCGGCCACCGACCGCCGCGTTCGCGTGGCCGCACCACGGCGAGGCGGAATGGCCCCTCGCCGCCCGAGGCTGCGGCGACGGGCTCGACGCGATGCCCCGACACGGCGGGACCAGCCGCATCGCTTAGCACGGCGGCGATGCGATACCCTGCCGCCCCTCCCGCCGACGGCGAGACCGAGTGTCCGAACCGTCCGGCCCTCCGCCGCGTCCCGCCGTACGCGCGGACGCTCGTCCGCCTGCGCCGGCTCGTCCACCCGAGACGGCTGGCCGCCGTCGCCGCGCTTCTCCTCGCCTGTGCCGTCACGGTGTTGCTCGTCGACATGCTGGAGGGCGTCGCCGCGAAGGACGTCGCCACAGCGGTGCGGGCGACACGTCTCGCCGACCTCCTCGCCGGGGTCGCCGCGACGGCGGGGTCCTACGCGGCGTTGATGGGGTTCGAGTGGCTTGCCGTGCGTCAGGCGGGTGCCGGCGCCGTCGTCGCCCCGCGCCTCGCCGCGTTCACGGGCTTCATCAGCTGGTCGTTCACGTTCGTGCTGGGCTTCGGCGTCGTGACCGGGGGCGCGGTGCGCCTGCGCCGGTACGGCCGCGCGGGCCTTTCGGCGAGCGAGACGCTCGCCGTGACGCTGTTCGGGACGGCGTTCTTCTGGCTCGGTATCGCCGCCCTCGCCGGCGTCAGCCTGCTCGCCGCGCCGTCCGTGCTGCGCCCGGTCCTCGGACTGCCGGCGCCGGCCGGCATTGCCATCGGCCTTGCCGTCACGATGACCCTCGCGGCGTGGCTCGCGCTCGGCGGGCGGACGCTCCGTGCCGGCGCAAGGTCCGTCACGCTGCCGGGCGCGGGGACGGGGCTCGCCGTGATCCTCCTCGGGATCGCGGACACGGGGCTTGCGGCGCTCGGCCTATGGTGCGTGCTTCCGGCCGGTGCGGACATGCCGTTCCTCGCCTTCCTGCCGATCTTCGCGATGGCGACGGTCGCGGGTGTCGTCAGCCATGCGCCGGGCGGTGTCGGCGCTTTCGAGGCGGTGATCCTCATCTCGGTTCCGGGGGAGCCGTCGGCGCTGCTCGCGTCGCTGCTCGTGTTCCGCCTCGTCTACTATGTCGGCCCGTTCGCGCTGGGGGCGCTCGGGTTCGCCGCGGCCGAGCTCGCGCCGCAGCGCCACCGGCTGAGCGTGCTGCCGCACCTCGTCCTGCCGGCGTTCGCGCCGCTTGCGCCGATCGTCCTCTCGGCGGCGGTGTTCGCGCTGGGCATCCTGCTGCTGATGTCGGGCGCGCTCCCCAGCGAGGGCTGGCGGATGAGCGGGCTGGAGCGGCTCCTGCCACTCGCGCTGGTCGAGGCGTCGCATGTCGTGGCGAGCGTCGCGGGCGCGGCCCTCCTCATCGTCGCGTCGGGGCTCAGACGGCGGATGCGCGCGTCGTGGACCGCCGCGCTGGTACTGCTCTCGGCGGCGGCCGTCTTCACGCTGGCGCGCGGCTTCGACTACGAGGAGGCGGCGGCCTCGCTGACCTTGATCGGCCTCCTCGTCCTGGCGCGCGGCGCGTTCGACCGTGGCGGGCGGCCGCTTCAGACGGTGACGCCGCGCCGGGTCGCCGGCGTCGCGGGCGCCATCGCCCTCTCCGTCGCGGTCGGCATCGCCTTGCAGGGCGACCACGACTGGTACCGCGTCCACTGGTGGGACTTCGCGTTCCACTCCGACGCGCCGCGCTTCCTCAGGGCGAGCGTCGGGGCGTCGGTCGCGCTCGGCCTCTTCGTCCTGTGGCGGGCGATCCATCATCCCGTCGCACGCGCCGCCGAGATGCCCGACGGGACGCGCATCGCCGAGGCGGTGGCGGCGTCTCCCGACCCCTTCGCGAACCTCGCCTTGCTGGGCGACAAGCGGGTGCTGTCCGGCGCCGGCGGCGGCTTCATCATGTACCAGGTCCAGGGGCGGACGTTCCTGGCGATGGGCGACCCTGTGGCGCCGACGCGCGAGGCCGCGATCGACCTCGTCTGGCGGTTCCGCGAGCTCGCGCACCGGGCCGGCGGCGCGCCGGCGTTCTACCAGGTCAACGCGGCCTCGCTGCCACTCTACGTCGAGGCGGGCTTCTCCTTCGCCAAGCTCGGCGAGGAGGCGGTGGTCGACCTCGACGGCTTCTCCCTCGAGGGCGCGCGGGCAACGCGCTACCGGCAGATGCTGTCGCGCGCCGGGCGGGCGGGCCTGACGTTCGAGATCGTCCCGGCCGCCGCCGTCCCCCCTCTCCTGCCGGCGCTGAAGCCGGTGTCCGACGCGTGGGTGGCCCGGCAGAGCGGCCGCGAGAAGGGATTTTCGCTCGGCTTCTGGGACGCGGCCTATCTCGCCCGCTTCGACCATGCGCTGGTCCGGTGGGACGGCCGCCCGGTCGCCTTCGCGACGCTCTGGTCCTCGGCGGGCGGCGGGGAGATGGCCATCGACCTGATGCGGTACGGCGACGCGTTGCCCGGAGGGACGATGGACTTCCTGTTCGTGGCGCTGATCGACGCGCTGAAGACGCGGGGCGTGGCGCGGCTCAGCCTCGGCATGGCGCCCCTGTCGGGGCTTGCGGATCACCGGCTGGCGCCGACGTGGAGCCGGGTCGGGGCGACGGTCTACCGCCGCGGCGGTGCGTTCTACAATTTCAGCGGGCTCAGGGAGTTCAAGGCGAAATTCAGACCCGACTGGCGGCCGCGCTACCTCGCCTGCACCGACAGCCGCTCCATCGCGCGGGTGATGCTCGACGCGACGCTGATCATCTCCCGGGGCCCCCGCGGCCTGACGGGAGGGTCTGCGATACCGGAAACGGACGAAGACACCGCCGCCTGACCGTCGTCCCGGTCGCCGTCGAGGAGTGCCCCGAATCAGTCCGTACCCCCCCAATCCCTCTCGAATGGATGTCGGACCGCATGCGGGGCGGTGCCCCCGGACGGAGCCAGAGGCAGGGCGGTGCCTCAGCCTGTTCCCTGGAGCCAGCCGTCGCTGAAGCCCGATGAAGAGACGGACGGCGGCCGGGTCAAGGGCCGGCGCAGCCGGGCGAAGCGAACCCTTGACGCGGCCGCCGTCCGGCTCCGGGCTTCTTCAGCGACGGCTGGGTCCAGGGAACAGGCGCCCCGCCCCTGTTCCCTGGTGAAGCTCGAGCCCATGCGGTGCAACCGGCTCGCCGGAGGTCGCAATGGCGCCTCCGGCTGGTCCGGCAAGACGAGGGGTGCGTAACGGTGGTCAGGCGGCCTGACGGATGGACGTGAGGAAGTTGGTGGCGCGGCTCGCCAGCTCGCGGCCGGTCTCGTCGAGCTGGCTGGTGGCGCGGCTGACCTCGCCGACGGCCTCGCTGGTGCGTTCGGAGACCTGGTTGACGGCCTGCGACAGGGAGCGGACGCGGCTCGCGGAGCTGGCGACGTCGAGGATCGTGTGGGCGATGTCCTTCGTGGTCGCCTGCTGCTGGTTGACCGCGGCGGCGACGGCGGTCGAGACCTCGTCGACGTTGCGGATCGCATCCTGCACGTGCTCCATCGCCTCGATGAGGGTCCGGCCGGCCACGTTGAAGCGCTCGACCTCGCCGGAGATCTCGTTGGTGGCGTTGGCCGACCTCTCGGCGAGGGACTTCACCTCGCTCGCCACGACGGCGAAACCGAGCCCCGCCTCCCCCGCACGCGAGGCCTCGATCGTCGCGTTCAGGGCCAGGAGGTTGGTCTGTTCGGCGATCGCGGCGATCAGGCCGACGGCTTCGGTGATGCGCTTGCCGGCGACTTCGAGGGCCGCGGCCGTCTCGGCGGCGCCACGGGTGGTCGTCGCGGCATCGCTCGCCAGCTCCGCGTTCCTGGCGATGCGCTGGGCCACCTCGGAGAAGGAGTTGTTGAGCTCCTCCACCGCGGCGGCGACGGTCTGGATGGCGTCGGCGGCGTCGCTGGCGACGTTCGCGGCCTCGCCGGAGTCCTTGGTGCCCGAGGCGGCGGCCGTCTCCAGCGCGCCGGTCCGTTCCTTGAGGACGTCGAGCGCACTGCGCACGGTGCCCATGAGGCCGGCGACGTCGGTCTCGACCTGGGTCGCGGTGCGCTCGCGCTGGGTCGTCACCTCGATCGTGAGGTAGGCGCCGGCGAAGGCGGAGCCGCGGTCCTTCAGCGCGCCGACGCGGAAGACGCAGACCTCGTCCTCGAAGCGGGCGGTGTGCGGCTTCGGGGCGTTGCCGCGGCTCAGGGCGTCGACGTCGAGCGCGGTGCGGTTCGGGTAGACGCTGCCGAGCGGCTTGCCGAGGGGGTCGGCCGGCAATGCCGCGGCCTTGCGGGAAAGCTGGGCGAGGAGGTCGCGGGCGGAGGCGTTGGCGTAGGTGATCGTGAGCTCGCGGTCGGAGCCGGTGGTGATCACCGGCTGGTCGAGCTGCTCGATGATCTGCGCGCGCTGGGCCGCGCTCTCGGCGACGGCGGCGAGGTCGATGAGCGCGCCCTGCATGGCGCCGAGCTCGTCGCGGCGGGTCCTGTGCAGCGAGACGTGGTCGCCCCGGGCGATGGCGGTCATGTCGTCGGCGGCCCGGCGCAGCGGCCGCAGCTGGTTCCAGCCGAAGAAGGCGGAGAGCACCACGCCGAGGATCGTGATGGCGACCGCGATGAGCCCGAGGTGTCGGGCGAAGGAGGAGATCTCGCCGACCAGCACCGCGTCGCGCACGCCGACATAGAGGATGCCGGCGACGCCCTGCGGCGTCTGCGGGATCGACGGGTCGGACGCGAAGATCGGCTGGTAGAGCGTGCGGTACGACTTGCCGAGGATGACCGCCTTGCCGAGGAAGGGCTGGCCCGCCATGATCGGCGCCATCGCCGCGCTCGCCGCGCCGAGCACCGTGCCCACGGCGCGGTTGCCGTCGTCCTTGATGATGTTGGTCGTACGGCGGACGAAGTCGTTCCGGGCTGGGTCGTAGGCGAAGATCGTCGCCGTTTCGCCGGTGATGGCACCGACGCGGTCGATGAACGTGTGGTCCGGCGTGTCGGCGGTGGCGAAGGCCGGCCAGGCGGACAGGGCGAGGCGCGTGACGTTGCCGCCGCCGTCCATCTCGACCCGCACGCCGTCGGTGAAGAATTCCAGCTCGTGAGCGGCGAGGCGCAGGTTCTGGCCCTGGCTCTGCAGGAGACGGGCGCTGACGCTGGTCTCCATCGTCTGGACCGCGAAGATCACCAGGGCGGTGGCGAGCGCCAGCGTGATGAGGACGTTGAGCGAGGTCAGCTTGACCCAGACCGGCAAACGGGAAATCAACGGGCATCCTCCTGACACTGGCATCGGCCCGTCACGCGCTCCCGTCGCAGGGAGCTGTCGAGCCTCGCTGCTTCTGCCGCATGAGTCTTGCCCGTGCCTTGCTGGCCGTGCGGAGGGTCTGGCCCGGACCGGGCGCCCCGGATCAGGCCGTCGCCACCCCGCCCCGCCGGCTCAGAGGCACTCGCGCAGTCGGCTCGGCTCGAGAATGCGGATGGTGCGGTAGGAACAGTCGATGAGGCCGTCGTCGCGCAGGTCGCGCAGGATGGTGGCGAGGCGCGAGCGCGAGAGGTTTGTGAGGCGGCCGACCTCCTCGTGCGTCAGGTCGATGGCGCGCAGGTCGTTGTCGGTGGCGAGGTCGCGGCAGCCGCTGAGGCTGAGCAGGATCGCCACGACGCGCTCGCGCGAGGACGGGATCATCATGTCCTCGATGAACTGGAGCGCGCTTTCCAGGAGCTGGGCGGTGAGGAGCGCGATCCAGCGCCAGGCGGTCGGGTCCTCGGCGGCGATCTCCTCGAACGCCTCGGTGGAGAGGTGCAGCACGGTGCAGGGTCGCGCGGCGACGAGGCTGACGACGTGCGGCCTGTTCTTCACCATCGCCGTCTCGCCGATCCAGAAGCCGTGCGTGCCGACATAGGCGGTGTGGGTGCCGCCGCTGTTGAGGGCGATCTCGACGTTCACGGCGCCGGTCGCGACACCGAACGCGCCGCGCGGCGGATCACCGACGTCGTAGATCGTCTGCCGGCGCTCGAAGTGCAGCAGCCTGGACGCGCCGAGGATGCGTTCGCGAAAGGGAGCCGGTGTCTGGGTCAGCCACCCGTTCCGGGCAAGCAGCCGAGACGCCTCCTCCAGTCCAACATGGCCCATTGGCTCGCCCACTGTTTCCTGCCAGAAAAGACCTTCAATACCGCTGACTTATTTCCAATACCAGTCAGATACCGGAAGATGGGATCTCTCCGTCCGCCGTGGAAGGTCGCACGTTCGGCTGAACGGCGCCCACTTTCGGCGGCACGGCGTTGCCGCGACGGCGTGTCCGCAGCCACACCCGGAGCCTTGGACATAACATCATGGTGACGGCTGCCCGGTGGGGTACGGGTCACATTCCGGTGAGGTGTTGCGCTTCCTTCCGCTCGCGGCGACCCGGGTGCGGGGCCGCGCCGGCATCGGCCGATCACCCCGCAGCCCTCCCCCGGCGACCAGCATCGGGCGGTCGGCGGGACTGAATTGGCCGCCGCGTGGCCGGCGATCCGTCGGCGCGGGGCAGCCGTCAGATGCCCCGCGGGAGGCGCAATTGTCGCGTCAGTCGGCGGAAGGGGCGGCGGAGGGGGCGGCGGCGCTCCACTCGATCGTCGGCTTCTCCCGCCAGGCGAAGCGCTGCAGATGGTCGGTCACCACCCACTCGACGCGGGCGAGGCCCTCCGGCGTGTCGGAGGTCGCATGAAGGGTCAGCGCCTCGGTGTCGGCGGCGAGGCGCAGCGTGCCGAAGCCGAAGTCCACGTCGCCCGCGCTCTCGTCCCACGTTGCATCCACCTTATGGGCGAAGTGCTTGCAGAGCTGGGCGATGTAGCGTGACGCCTTCCCGGTGGCCACGCGGGACCTGAGGTGTGGCATGGGGGTCTCCATGGGTGCGCCGGCGGCGGTCCCGTCGACCGCCCGGCCTGATCACTTCGGCGCGGTCGCGGGCTCCGGGGCGGCCGGGTCCGGGCCGAGGGCGAAACGCAGGGCGCGGCTCATGAAGGCCGGCACCACGGAGCCGTGGTCTTCCCCGGCGAACTCCTGGAAGGCCACGGTGAGGCCGGGGACCGCGCTGAGCCGGGCCGCCATCTCGCGCGTGTTGTCGACCATGCGGTTCTGCCGCTTCCAGCGCTGGCGCTCCTTCGGGTCCATGCCGCCGGCGGTGGCCGGGCCGGGCTCGGCACGCTGCTCGTCGCCCCCGACCGCGAGGAACAGACGGGCGTTCACCCCGCGCCCCGATGCGACGAGGGCGTCCGCCTCACCGTCGACGTGGCGGTCGTTGAACCAGATGGACGGGCTGCCGGCGAGGTAGGCGGAAAACGCCCCGGGCCGCGTCAGGAGGACGTGCAGCGTGAAGAGGCCGCCGAAGGAGTGCCCCATCAGGACCTGCCGCGCGGGGTCGACCGGGAGGCGCGCCGCGACCAGCGGCTTCACCTGATCCTCGATGAAGTCCAGGAACGCGTCGGCGCCGCCCACCTCGGGCCAGGGCCGGCCGTTGGGGCGCGGCGGCAGGTTCATGGTCGCGGCCGGGGGAGTCAGGTCGTAGCTGCGGCGTTCGAGGTCCATCGGGCGGTCGATGGGGTAGCCGATCCCCACGATCACGGCGGGCTCGATGCCGCCGGCGCGGGGCCGGAGGCCGGCGAAGCCCATGATGTCGGTCGCCATGCCGAAGACCGCGTTGCCGTCGAGGACGGTGACGACCGGGTAACCCTCGGGCGGCGGCGGCGTTGCCGGACGCCAGATGTAGATGCGGTAGGTCGCGCCGGACTGGTCCGAGACGAGGTCGACCTGCTCGGCGCGCGGGATGGTGACGGGCATCGTGACAGGCTCGATGAAAGGCGTTGCGGTCGTGCCCGGGGCGCCGGCCGGTGCGGCGCGGTCGGCGGACGCCGGACCGGTGGGGAGGACGGCGGCGGCGAGGAAGGTCGCGACCGCGGCGCGGCGCGCCATGGCGTGTCCGAAGGTCGGCATCGTTCAGGACACCGCGGGGCTCAGGCCATTTCGCGGGCGGGCGGCTCGAAGGGGGACCGGGGACCGTTCGGGGCGGCGGATCCCTGCCGGCGGCCGGCTCCCCTGCACGGGAAGACCCATTCCGCCGATGGCGCCCACCCGGCCGTTGCTCCGCTTCGCCGCCATAACACTCCCTGATGCCGTCCGGCGCCCGTCGCAGGGCACGAGCACCGGCGCAAGTTGAATTCTACCGCCAGATGGTTATTCTTCAGCCGGAACCCAATATCAACGATTCGATTGGCCTTTTAATTCTTCGAAATTGTCGCAGTTGCTACATGGCAGGCCACACCTCGACCGGAATAGCAGAACAGACTACACGGCCACTGCGGCGACAACCACCGCGTGTCGCCTCCGCGGCGGCCATTCGCATT
The DNA here is from genome assembly GCF_003258595.1 of Acuticoccus sediminis. Classification (NCBI taxonomy): domain Bacteria; kingdom Pseudomonadati; phylum Pseudomonadota; class Alphaproteobacteria; order Hyphomicrobiales; family Amorphaceae; genus Acuticoccus; species Acuticoccus sediminis. The sequence continues at coordinate 383,712 of NZ_QHHQ01000007.1, read as the reverse complement.
TGCGTGGCGGTCAAAATGGGGACACATTGCGATCACGCCCGACGCGATGCTCAATCCGCCGGAAACGTCAAAGTAAAACAATTCTGAACTGGACTGAAAATTGGAGTCGTTACAGGAGTGTTGCTTGGCCGCATCCATCGCGCATGACGCCGACGACACCGATCTGGTCTCCTACCGCCGGATCGAACACGCCTCCGTCGTCGTCGGATCCGAGTTCCGTATCCGCCCGGCCGCCGCGCTCGGCGGCAACGCCCTCATGGGGCGCTACACCCTCGCCGAGCTGCGCCCCGGCCTCGTCGTCCACACCAGCGACACCGTGGAGCTGCACGACCTCGTCACCGAGCTCGTCCAGCGGCCCGGTCTCACCTGCTCGGTCATCCTCGAGGGCGAGGTGGACTTCGAGCTCGGCGGCCGCCTCTTCAGCCTGCGTGCCGGCGCGGACGGGACGCCGCGCGGCCAGCTCATCCACCGCGCCCAGCCGGAGCGGTTCGTGCGCCGCGCCCGCCGCGGGATGCACCTTCGCAAGGTCAACATCACCGTCAGCCCGGAGTGGCTGGCCGGGCGGCCCGGCTGCGGGCCGCACCTGCCGGAATGCCTCGAGCCGCACCTCGCCGAGGCGGTCTGGACGCCGTCCGCGCACGCGATCCAGCTCGCCCACCAGCTCCTCAACCCGCCGCCCGGCGGGGGTCTCGTCGAGCGGCTCTACATGGAGAGCCGCGCGACCGGGCTCCTGCTGGAAGCCTTCGCCAGCCTCGCCGACATGCCGCCTCGCCGTTCCCGATCGCGAGCGGCGCAAGGTCGACGAGGCGTGCCGCCTGCTCGCCGGACAGCCGGCGGACGGGATGCGCCTCGAGGACGTCGCCCGTGCCGTCGGCGCCAGCGTCTCGACCCTGCAGCGCCTCTTCCACGCGGTGCACGGCGCGTCGATCTACGGCGTCGTGCGCGAGCGCCGTCTCGTCGAGGCGCGGCTCGCGCTGGAAGGCGGCAGCCTCTCCATCACCGAGGCCGCCGAGCGGGCCGGCTACCGCAGCCCGGCCAACTTCGCCACCGCCTTCAAGCGCCAGTTCGGCGTCTCGCCGAGCGACGTCGCCCGCCGCGCGCGCACCTGACCCATGGCACCGGACCCCGTCGCAACCGCCCCCGCGGCCCCCGGCCCGGCGAGAGCACGCCCCTTGAGAACGCGCCCCTTGAGAACGCGCCCGGTGAAGACGCGCGCGGCGATAACGCGCCCGCTGACGGCGCGCAAAGCGACAGCGCGGACGGCGGCCGCACCGCCGGCCCGACGCCGGAGCGCAACGTCGCCGCAGCCGCCCGCGACGGGATTTACATTGCCGCGCCGACGGGCTTTCACCGCCGGTGCCGGATCGCCGCCGCCACGCGGACCCGGTCGAGGCGCCGGGCCGGCGCCCCGTTCGGGACACCCCTCCCCGATGGGCCGGGGGCCGTCCAGTCCCGGCCTTCCCGCGAAGGCCACCGCATCGAGAAAGTTGGTTCGATGAAGTTCCCCCTCAGTATCCTCGCCGGCTCCGTCGTGGCCCTCGCCCTCGGCACCGCCGCCGCGAGCGCCACCGACATCGAGACCGCCACCGGCGCCGTCGAGATCGACAGGACGCCGAAGACCATCGCCGTCTACGACATCGCCGCCCTCGACACGATCAACGCCCTCGGCGTGACGGTCGCCGGCGTGCCGGACAGGCTCTTCCTCCCCGAGCTCCAGCCCCTAGCCCGGACCGCCGAGGTCGTCGGCACGATCTTCGAGCCCGACCTCGAGGCGCTCAACGCGCTCGCGCCGGACCTCGTCGTCGTCGGCGGCCGCTCCGCCCGGCAGGCGTCCGAGACCGCCCGCGTCGCCCAGACCATCGACATGACAATCGACGGCACCGAGCTCCTCGACGAGACGCTGGCGCGGATCGAGACCTACGGCATCCTCTTCGGCAAGGAGGACCGGGCCGAGACCCTCGCCGCCACCCTCGACGAGGACATCGCCGAGGCCCGCGCCGCCGTCGAAGGCAAGGGCGACGCGCTCATCATCATGACCAACGGCCCCAAGATCTCCGTCTACGGCCCCGGCACGCGCTTCGGGTGGCTGCACTCCGAACTCGGCATCCCGCCCGCGGTGGACGACCTCGGCGCGGGCATCCACGGCGACGCCGTCTCGTTCGAGTTCGTCGCCAGTGCCAACCCGGACTGGCTGATCGTCGTCGACCGCGCCGCCGCCATCGGCTCGGGCGAGCAGAACGCCCGGGCGACGCTCGACAACGTCCTCGTCCGGGGCACCAAGGCCTGGAGCGAGGGCCACGTCATCTACCTCCCGGCCGCCGACTTCTACATCGCGGCGGGCGGCGCCGACGCCACCGGCCGGATCCTGAAGGCGATCACAGAAGGCTTCACGGCCGGAAAGTGAGCGTCCCGACCGGCCTTCACCCGTCGCCCCGGGCCCGTCCCGGCCTGCGCCTCGACCTCGCGGCGGCGATCGTCCTGTTCGCGGCGCTCGTCGTCGCTAGCCTTCTCGTGGGCGTCGGCGACCTCGGCGGCGCGGGCGGGCTGCAGCTCCTCGTGGTGAGCCGCGTGCCGCGCACCCTCGCCGCCATCCTCACCGGCGCCGGCCTCGCCATCGCCGGCCTCGTCATGCAGACACTGGCGAAGAACCGCTTCGTCGAGCCGATGACGGCCGGCACCGGCCAGGCCGCCGGACTGGGGATCCTGGCGATGACGATCCTCGCCCCCGGGGCCTCCATCGCGCTCAAGAGCCTCGCGGCGACCGTGGCCGCGTTCGCCGGCACCGCCCTCTTCCTGGCGCTGGTGCGCCGCCTGCCGCCGACGCAACCCTTCCTGGTGCCGCTCTTCGCCATCGTCTACGGCGGCGTCGTCGGCGCCGTCACGACGGCCGTCGCCTGGGAGACCGACCTCCTGCAGTACCTAGACATCTGGACCAACGGGGAATTCTCCGCCGTCATGCAGGGGCGATACGAGTTGTTGTGGGTCAACGCCGCCATCGTCGCCGCCGCCTGGTGGGTGGCCGACCGCCTCACCATCCTCTCCCTCGGCCGGGACACCGCCGTCGGCCTCGGCCTCAACTATGCGGTGATGCTGCAGGCTGGCCTCGCCATCGTCGCCCTCGTCGCCGGCGTCACCGTGGCGACGGTCGGGGCGATCCCGTTCGTCGGGCTCGTCGTGCCGGCCCTCGTGGCGCGACGCTACGGGGAGGACGTGCGCGCGGTGCTGCCTATCATCGCCGCCGGCGGCGCGGGGCTGGTGCTCGCCTGCGACCTCCTCGCCCGCGTCGTGCGCTTCCCGTACGAGCTGCCGGTCGGCACCGTCCTCGCGGTGGTCGGCGCGGCGGTCTTCCTCGCCGTCATCTTCGCCCGCCCGCGCCAGACCTGACCGACATGCCCGACGCCCTCGCCGACACCGCGCCCGGAACGCCGAAGGTCGCGCCCAACGCCGCGCCAGCCGACCGCGGGCCGCTGCTCCGCGCCCACCGCCGCCGTGCCCGCCTCGCCCTCGCCGGCCTCGCGCTCGCGGCGCTCGTCGCCGCCGCGATCTCCATGACCATCGGCCTGCGCGGCAACATCGCCTTCGCGCTGGAGCTGCGCGCCGTGCGCCTCGCCGCCCTCGTCCAGGTGGCGGTCGCGATCGCCGTCTCGACGGTCGTGTTCCAGACCGTCACCGGCAACCGCATCCTGACCCCGTCGATCATGGGGATGGATTCGCTCTACCTCCTCGTCCAGTCGGTGCTGGTCCTCGCGCTCGGCGCGGCGGGCTTCTCGGCGCTCCCCGCCGGCCTCACCTTCGCCGGGGAAGCGGCGCTGATGGCGCTCCTCGCCGCCGCCCTCTTCCTGCCGATCCTCAGGCAGCGGGGCGACGTCGTCCTCATGCTGCTGGCGGGCGTGGTCCTCGGCGCTCTCTTCCGCGGCCTCTCCTCGCTGGTGGCGCGGCTCATCGACCCCAACACCTTCGCCATCGTCCAGAGCGTCAGCTTCGCCGACTTCAACACCGTCGACGAGCGCCTGCTGCTGCCCTGCATCCTCCTCACCCTCGCCGGAACGGCGCTCATCTGGCGCTCACGGCACGTCCTCGACATCATGGCGCTCGGCGCGGACGACGCGGTCGGCCTCGGCGTCGACTGGCGGCGCACGGCGGTGGGCCTCGTCCTGGTGGTCGGCGTCCTCGTCGCGGTCTCGACCGCGCTCGTCGGCCCGGTCGCCTTCCTCGGCCTGCTCGTGGTGGCGCTCGCGGAGCGCCTCGCCGGCACGACGCGGCACGCCGTCCTCCTCCCGGCCGCGGCCCTCACCGGGGTCGTGCTCCTCGTGGGCGGCCAGACCGTCCTCGCCCACGTCTTCGGCAACGCGTTGACGCTCGGCATCGTCATCGAGTTCGCCGGCGGGCTGCTCTTCCTCGTTCTCCTCCTGTCGTCGAGGCTTCGATGATCATCGTCAACGGCGTCACGGCCGTCCGCTCCGGCCAGAAGGTCATCGCCGACGTCCACCTCTCGATCCCGGCCGGCGGCGTCACCGCGCTGATCGGCCCCAACGGCGCAGGGAAGTCGACGCTGCTGTCGCTGATCGCCCGCCTGCTGCCGCTCCACGAGGGCACCATCACGGTGGACGGCCTCCCCGTGCACAGGACGCCGACGCGCGCCCTCGCGAAGCGCCTCGCGGTGATGCCGCAGGAGGGCCACGTGGCGAGCCGCCTCAGGGTGTCGGAGCTCGTCGGCTTCGGCCGCTTCCCGCACCACCGCGGGCGCCCGGGACCGGACGACCGCGCCGCCATCGCCGAGGCCCTCGCCCTCTTCGACCTAGAGGCGCTGGCGGACCGTTTCGTCGACACCCTGTCGGGCGGCCAGCGCCAGCGGGCCCGCGCCGCGATGACCTTCTGCCAGGGGACCGACTACATCCTCCTCGACGAGCCGCTGAACAACCTCGACATCACCTACGCGCGGCAGCTCATGAGGACGATCCGGCAGGTGGCGGACGAGCGGGGCAGGACGATCCTCATCGTGCTGCACGACCTCAACCACGCGGCGGCCCACGCGGACCGCATCGTCGCGATGCGCGGCGGCCGCGTCCTCGCCCACGGGCCGACGGCGGAGGTGATGACGTCCGCCGTCCTCGCCGAGGTGTTCGGCGCCGAGATCCCGGTCGCCCACGTGGACGGCCACCCCGTCGCCCTCCACTTCCTCTGAGGGCCGGCGTTCAACGCGGGCGACGGCTCACCCCAGCGCCTGGGAGGCGAGCGCGAACCGCTCCGGCGCGGCCTCCGGCACGGTCCCGCGCATCATCGCGGTGCCCGAGCCGGCGCGTGGCAGGCCCTGCCGCTCCAGCCAGTCGGCGAGCGCAGTGTCGGTGGTGTCGACGCGCACGAACGCTCCGTCGAGCGCGGCGACATGTGCCGCGATCAGCCGCTGCGCATGGTCGCGGTCCGGCGCGATCACCGGCCCGATGGTCCACCCGAGGCCGAACATGCGGCGGATCGCGAACCCCGTGACGCCCCCCTCACGGACGACGAGGGCGACACCCCGCCGCAGCATCGCGCCGAGCAGGTCCGTCCGGTCGCCCCCGAAGGCCGTTCGGTCGAGCGCGAGGATCGCGGCACGATCGTCCGCGTTCGCTTCCTCCACCCCGTCCGGGGCGGGCGCCGCCTGCGGTACGCCCTGATGCTGAAACACGGTCCCGGTCGCGGCGAAGCCCAGCTTCTCGTAGAGCGGCAGCCCGGAGTGGGTGGCGACGAGGCGCAAGGTCCGGCCGCCCGCGTCGACGATGGTGCGTTCCATCAGCGCCCGCCCGAAGCCGCGTCCCCGCTGGCCGGCGGCGACCATCACCATGCCGACCGCCGCGAGGCGCTCCCCGTAGGGCATCCACACCGCCGTGCCGGCGACCTCGCCGCGATCGCGGATTACGGTCCCGCGCGAGATGGCGGCGACCAGCTCCCAGTCCTCGCGCCGGTGCGGCCAGCGCTCGGCCCGGGACAGCGCCAGGCCGGCGTCGATGTCGGCCGGCCGGAAGGGATCGAAGGAGGGCGCGGCGGACGCTGCGGAATTCGACGGGCTCATGAAGATCAACTCGGGAGGAACGGGCAGGACATACGCCCCCTCCATACCACCCCGCGCACGGCCCGCACCCCCATCGCCGCCAACCAGCGCCCCGCACGGCGGTGCCGCCCGCGCGGCCAAGGCACGGCGGTCCCCCGGGTGCCTGTTCGTTGGTGAAGCCCGAGCCCGCTGGGCGCCGCGGGCCCGGGACCGGCGGCTCAGTCCGCCGCGCGCACCTCGGGGGCCGGGGCGAAGCCGACCGGCGTCATCAGCGAGTTCTTCTGGGAGACGAGATAGGCCGCCTCGCGGCTCCGCTTCAGGTACTCGGCCCAGTCGGGATCGGCGGCGAGGGCCTGCCGCTTGGCCTCCCGGTCGCCCGCGCTCTCGTAGACCCAGATGTGGACGTAGGAGTTGGGGTCGCCCGATTCCGTCGCCGCGTAGAGCCACGGCTTGCCGAGGTGGCGGGACTGCGCCTTGTAGCCGTACTCCTCGTAGAGCTTGAGGTGCAGTTTGATGGTGCCGGGCCGGCAGGTGTAGGTGCGATGGTCAATCAGCATGCACAGTCTCGTTGCGGTTGGGTGAGGAGTGGATCGCGACACGGACGGCCACGATGAGGTCGCGCACGCTGTAGACCAGCATGAGCGCCGCGGAGATCGGGATCACCGCATAGATGTAGCCGGTCGGCACGCCCAGGATGGGCGTCACGGCGCGGCTGCGGGAGGCGAGGTCGTACCCCTTCCAGGCCATCACGGCGAGGAAGACCATGCTGAGGAGCACCGTGACGATCCGGAGCCAGGAGCCCGAGCGCGGCCCCAGAATCCCCTCCAGCCAGTCGACCCGGAAGTGTTCGTTCTCGCGCCAGAGAGCGGCGGCGCCGACGAAGACCATGATGGCGAACAGCGCCTCGACGATCTCGTCGAACCACGCGGTGGTCCAGATCTGGAACGTGCGCGAGACGACGTTGCCGAGGAGGATGACGAACAGCGCGACGAGGCACGCGACCGGGATCGCCCTCAAGACGAAGCCGACGCCCCGGTCGAGGCCGGCGAGCGCCCTCACGAGTTCGCTCCCAGCACGAGGCCCGGCAGCCAGGTCGACACCGCCGGCCACACCGCCACCAGCACCAGCACCCCCATCAGCCCCACGAGGTAGGGCCAGAGCGCCCGCGTCAGCCGCCCGACCGAGAGCCCCGAGATCGAGGAGACGGCGAAGAGCACCATCCCGACCGGCGGCGTCAGCAGGCCGACCATCGAGCACATGATCATGATGACGCCGAACTGGATCGGATCGACGCCGATCTTCGTCATCACCGGCAGGAACAGCGGCACGGTGAGGACGATGACGGCGATCCCCTCCAGGAACATCCCCAGCACGAGGAGGATGAGGATGACGATCGTCAGGATCACCGCCGGACTTTCGGAGAGGCCGAGCAGCCCGTCGATCAGCGCGTTGGGGACGCGCTGGTGCACCAGGAGCCAGCCGAAGAACCCGGCGGCGGCGATGACGAACATCACCCGGATGGTGTGCACCAGCGTCACCCACAGGATGCCAGGCAGCTCTTTCGGCTGCAGCTCGCGGTAGACGAACATCGACAGCACCAGCGCGTAGGCGCACGCCGCGACCCCCGCCTCGGTGGGCGTGAAAATGCCGGAGAAGATCCCGCCGATGATGATGACCGGCGTCAGCAGCGACAGCACCGAGTCGGTGAAGCTCGCGAGGAGCTCGCGCCAGGGCGCCCGCTCCGAGCGCGCCATGTTGGTGCGCCAGGAGACGAACCACACCGCGAGCATCAGCGCGAGGGCCATCAGCAGCCCCGGCACCACGCCGGCGAGGAAGAGCTTGGCGACCGACACCCCGGTAATCGAGGAGTAGAGGACGAACGGGATCGACGGCGGGAAGACCGGGCCGATGGTCGACGAGGCGGCGGTGATCGCGGCGGAGAAGCTCGGATCGTAGCCGCGGTCGGCCATCGCCTTCAGTTCCACCTGGCCGAGCCCGGCGGCATCCGCCACGGCGGCGCCCGACATGCCGGAGAAGATGAGGCTCGCGACGACGTTCACCTGTCCGAGCCCGCCGCGGATGTGACCGACGCAGGCGTTGGCGAAGCGGAAGATGCGCTCGGTGATCCCGCCGGTGTTCATGAGGTTGCCGGCGAGGATGAAGAAGGGGATCGCCAGCAGGGTGAAGGCGGTGGTGCCGGAGTACATGCGCTGCGGCAGCATCGCGAGGATGTGGAAGTCGCCGGACAGCATGTAGAAGCCCGTCGCAGTGAGCCCCAGCGCCACCGCGACCGGCACGCCCATGGCGATCAGGACGACCAGCGCGCCCAGGATGAGAAAGGCCAGCATCGAAGCGTCCAACAATGGCCGGCGGCCCGGCCGTGATCGGTGAAGGGAGGGATCCGGACGCCGTGTGCGTCCGGGCGAGACGTCAGGCCCGGGCGACGCCACCCGCGCCCCCCGGAAACGGTGCCGCGGCCGGCACCGTCCCTGCGCAGCGCTGCCGTGGCCGGCACCGTTCCTGAGCGGCGGACCCCCGCGGCAGCCATCGCCGCGCGAAAACTGTCCGCGGAGCGGAAGGGCGCCCGGCCAGGCCGGGCGCCGGCGTCAGTCGGCGAGGAAGCTCTGGAACTTCTCCATGTTCTCCGCGCCGGTGTACTCGGTGACGCGCTTCATCGCCTCGGACCCCGCGACCGTCTGGCGGAACGCGGCGAGGTCGGGGCGGGTGATCTCCATCCCGCGCTCCTCGAGCTTGGCGAGCTCCTCCTCCTCCTGGGCGGCGACCAGCTCGCGCATCAGCGCGCCGGCCTTCTGGCTCTCCTCGCGCACGATGGCCTGCTGCTCGGGCGTCAGGCGCTCCCAGGAGTCCTTGTTGATGACGTGGACCATCGAGTTGTAGACGTGCCGCGTCAGCGCCAGGTACTTCTGAAAGTCGTCCAGGTTGTAGTGGTAGATCACGCCGACCGGGTTCTCCTGGCCGTCCACCACGCCCTGGTTCAGCGCGTTCGGCAGCTCCGGGAAGGCGATCTGCGTCGCCGACGCGCCCAGCCCCTCGACGGCGGCCACGATCTGCAGCTCCGGCGGCGTGCGCAGCTTCAGCCCGGCGACGTCGTCCGGCGTCTCGATCGGGTGCTTGGAGTTGGTGATGTTGCGGAAGCCGTATTCCCAGTTCGACAGGAGCACGAGGCCCTGCTCCTCCAGCTTCGGCGCCACCCAGTCGTTGAACGGCCCGTCCAGCACCTCGTGCGCCTGGGCGTAGTCCTTGAAGGCGAACGGCGTCATCACCGTGCCGAAGGCCTTCTCGTACTTGTCGAGGCCGCCCTGGGTGGGAAGGTTCATGTCGATGGCGCCGAGCACGGTCTGCTCGAGCTGCTCGGGCGGCGAGCCCAGCTCGTTCGCCGGGTAGATCTCGATCTCAACCGCACCGCCGGTGCGCTCGGCGACGTTCTTGGCGAACTGTTCCGCCGCGATGTGTCCCGGGTGCGTCTCGGCCGCGAAGTGCGCCAGGCGCAGGGTCACGTCCTGTGCCAGCGCCGGCGTCGCGAGAAGCGCGGCCAGGGATGCCGCGATCACTGTTGCCCGCATCGTTTCCTCCGATTTTTATGACTTGCTTTGTTATTGCGCGGCTTCGGTGTCGGCCGGTTCGGGCAGCCGCGCTTCGATGCCCGTCAGCTCTTCGTAGGCCTTGATCACGGCGGTGCAGCCTTCGTCGGCATGTCCCATGATCGAGGCCAGGGCGTAGGTCTGTTCGACCGAGCGGGACATGAAGGCGGGCAGCCCCGCCTCGTTCATCCACTCGGCGTAGTAGCGCACGTCCTTCTGCGCGTTCGCCAGCGACATGTGCGGGGTGAAGTCGCGCTTCAGCGTCAGCTCGCCGTAGAGGTCCATCATCCCGGACTTGCCGCCCGCGGCGGAGATGATGCCGATCACCTTCGTCATATCGAGCCCCTCGCGCGCGGCGAGCGCGAAGCCCTCGCAGAACGAGGCGACGTTGGCGAAGGCGATGTAGTTGTGAATGAGCTTCAGGCGGATCGCATGCCCTGCGGGTCCGACATGGAAGATGTTCTCGGCATAGGTCGCGAACACCGGCCGCAGCTCCTCGAGGAGGTCCGCGTCGCCCCCGAACAGGACGTTGACCTCGCCCCGGTCGGCGTGGGCGGGCGTCCGGGTCATCGGCGCCTCGCAGTAGCGAAGGCCCCGCCGCTCGCACTCCTGCCGCATCAGGTCGACGTGGGAAGGGGAGACGGTCGTGTGGTCGAGGAAGACGGCGCCGGGCCGCATCGCGTCCAGCACGCCGTGGCGGATCGCAAGATCCTGCACGGCCTCGGCGGTGGTGATGCAGATGCCGAAGATGTCCGCCTCGGCCGCCATCGCTACCGGGTCGGAGCCGGCGACGGCGCCGAAGGACACCGCCTCGTCGACGCGTTCTGGGCGCATGTCGGTCGCTGTCACGGCAAGGCCCTTGAGGGCCATGTTCTTGACGAGACCCCGGCCCATTCCGCCGAGACCGACGAACGCGATGGCCGGGCCGGCCGCTGGACCGCTCATGGGCGCTCTCCTCCTGATCGCGTCCGGTCCCATCCGCCGCGTCAGGCTCGCCGCCGCCGCCGTCGGACCGGGACGCATTGTTCCGGTGGCCGGTCTGCGCCGGCCTGCGAGGTCAACTGATCACAAAGTCATTTGTCTGACAACTGTTTTGCGATAAGAGTTGAAAAGTCTGACAACGGGCGACAATTTGCTATCGCACGGATGCGAACGGGCAGCCGCGCGCCACCGCCGCCCGCCTCTCCACGGCGGCGAAGACGAGGGAGACCCCATGACGTCAGGGCTATTCGAACGGATCGACCGACCCCGCCGGTTGCCCGACGAGATTGCGCGTTCCATCTCCGAGGCGATCTCGAGCGGCCAGCTCAAGCCCGGCGACCGCCTGCCGACGGAGCAGGCCCTCTCGGCGCAGTTCGGCGTCGCCCGCACCGTGGTGCGCGAGGCGGTGTCGCTCCTGAAGTATGACGGGGTGATCACGCCCAAGCGCGGCGTCGGCGCCTTCGTGACGGAGCCGAACGCGCGCTCCGCCTTCCGCATCTCCGCGGCCTGCTTCGAGAAGCGCCGCCAGCTCGTCCAGCTCCTCGAGCTGCGCACGGGCGTCCAGGCGGAGGCATCGGCGCTCGCCGCCGCGGCGCGCTCCGACCGGGACCTGCGGCGCATCGCCACCCACCTCACCGACATGGCCGAGGCGACCGACGAGGGTCCCGACAGCGCCGCGCAGCGTTTCGACGCCGAGGGCGCCTTCTACCGCGCCATCACCGAGGCGTCCGGCAACGAGTACTACGTCGAGTTCGTGGGGATGATCGAGCGCAACGTCTCCGAGAACCTGCGCTCCGTCGCGATCAAGAACGCGATGGCCGCCGAGTGGGGGAGCGAGATCCTCGACGAGCACCGCGCCGTCTATCAGGCGCTGGAGGCCGGCGACCCCGAGCGGGCGCGCCTCGCCACGCGCACGCACTTCGAGCGCGCGGCCCGTCGCCTCGCCAACCGCGCCGACATCGCCGACGTCTGATCCGCCCACTCAGGCGGCGGCGCGGGCCCTGGCGTCCTCGATGGCGCGCCACACCTTTTCCGCCGTCGCCGGCATCTCGATGTGCCGCACGCCGAGCGGGGACAGCGCGTCGACGACGGCGTTCATGATGGTCGGCGGCGCCGAGATGCAGCCCGCCTGCCCCGAGCCCTTCACGCCCAGCGGATTGGCCCCGGTCGGCACGCCGCCGAAAGTGATCTCGAAGTCCGGCAGGTCGTCCGCGCGCGGCAGCCAGTAGTCCATCAGCGAGCCGGACAGGAGCTGGCCGCCCTCGTCGTAGACGACATCCTCGCCGAGCGCCTGGCCGATCCCTTGCGCGATGCCGCCGTGCACCTGCCCCTCGACGAGGCGCGGGTTCACCATGCGCCCGTAGTCGTCCACCGCGACGTAGCGCTTCAGGCGCACCTCGCCCGTCGCCGGATCCACCTCCACCTCGGCGAGGTGGCATCCGCCCGGGAAGGTGATCGGCGCATCCTCGCGGCGAACCAGCGTGTCGAGCCCCTCGGCCGGCCCGACGTCGGCCGCCCTTGCCGCGCGGGCGACGTCCGCCAGCGGCACCGCCCGCCCCCCGCTGCCGCGCACCGCGAAGACGCCGCCGGCATACTCGACGTCGCCAGGATCCGCCTGCAGCAGCTGGGCTGCGATCGGCCCGGCCGCCGCCAGCATCCTGTCGATGGCGAGCGCCAGCGTCCCGGCGCCCATGTGCATGGACCGCGCGCCGCCGTGCCCGTTGCCCATGCGGGTGCGCCGCGTGTCGGCCTGGACGTAGCGGAAGCGCTCCATCGGCAGCCCCAGGCGCGCCGCGGCGACCTGGGTAAAGGCCGTCTCGTGCCCCTGCCCGTTCGATTCCGTGCCGGTGACGATCTCGATCGCCCCGTCCTCGGCGAAGCGCACGCCCGCCTCCTCGACGGGCGCGCCACGCGCGGTCTCGATGAAGCAGGCGACGCCCAGCCCGCGCAGCCTGCCGCGCGCCTCCGCCTCGGCCCGCCGCGCGGCGAAGCCGTCGTAGTCGGCCGCCGCCACCGCCTTGTCGATCGCCTCGCGGTAGCCGCCGCAGTCCACCACGACGCCGAGCGCCTTGCGGTAGGGGAAGGCGTCGACGACGTTGATCCGCCGCAGCGCCACGGGATCGAACCCGCACTGCCGCGCCGCGGCGTCGATGAGCCGCTCGATGATGAAGTTCGCTTCCGGCTTGCCGGCGCCGCGGTACGCGTCCACCGGCGCCGTGTTGGTGAACGCCCCGCGCGTGCGCATCGCGATCGCGGGGATGACGTAAACCCCGCCCATCGCCGCCGCCGGCGCCAGGGTGGAGCTCCCCGGCCCCAGGGTCGAGGCGTAGGCGCCGAGGTTGGCAACGATCTCCACGTCGAGCGCGAGGAAGCGCCCCTCGGCGTCGAGCGCCAGACGCCCCCTGCACTTCAGCGCCCGCGCATGGACCGAGCCCATCAGGTCGTCCGCGTTGGTCGACACCCAGCGCACCGGCCGCCCGAGCCGACGCGCCGCCCACAGCAGCAGCGCATGCTCGGGAAACGGGAAGTTCTTCATGCCGAAGCCGCCGCCGACGTCCTCGGCGAACACCGCGAGGTCGTCCTCGGCGACGTGCAGCACCGACTTCGCCAGCGTGGAGCGGATCCCGTGGACGCCCTGGCCGGTGACCTCCAGCGTCATCCGCCCGCTGTCGTCGGCCTCGGCGATGGCCGCGCGCGGTTCCATCGGGAAGGCGCTGACGCGGTTGTTGACGAGCGGCAGCTCCACCACGTGCGCGGCCCCGGCGAAGGCCTGCTCGGTCGCCTCCCGGTCGCCCCGCTCGAACACGAAGGCGAGGTTGCCCGGCGCCTCGTCCCAGAGCTGCGGCGCCCCCTCGCCCAGCGCCTCGACCTCGTCGACGACCACCGGCAGCGCGTCGTAGTCGACGTCCACCGCCTCGGCCGCGTCCATCGCCTGGGCGAGCGTCTCGGCGACCACGAAGGCGACGGGCTCGCCGACGTAGCGCACGCGCTCGCGCGCGAGGATCCACCGCGGCGGCTTCACCAGCGGCGACACCGCGTCGAGCGTCATCTCGCACGGGAGCGGACCGAGCCCGTCCGCGGCGAGGTCGGCGTCGGAGAACACGCCGACGACGCCCGGCATCTCGCGGGCCGCGCCGGTGTCGACGCTCTTCAGGTCGGCGTGGGCGTGCGGCGAGCGGACGACGACGGCGTGCAGTTCGCCCGGCCGATGGTGATCCGCCGTGTAGCGGCCGCGGCCGAGGAGGAAGCGCTCGTCCTCCAGGCGCGGGATGGATCCCTCGGACGACGGGTCGATTGATGGCATCGTGTTGCTGCTCCGGTGGCTTGCCGTTCTATCGGGCGGGCAAGCCGCGTTCCAGCACCGATGCCCCCGCCCGACCACAGCCATGCGAGAGCATCCGCCCTTCGCCGGCTCATCGCGCCCCGGCGCGCCGGACCGCATCCGGCAGACCCGCATTTTTCCCGTGGCGCCGCGCGGTCCCTCAGAAGGCGTTGGTCTCGAAGACCTTGCGCACGTCCTTGTTCCAGGCCCCGTAGTAGGCGTCGATCAGTTCGTCGGCGGGCGAGCGGCTGGAGTGGGCGGCGTCTTCCAGCAGGGTGAGGAAGGTGCGCTCGTCCGGCAGGTCCGCGGTGGCGCGGGCCCGGCGGCGCAGCCCTTCGGAGGCGAGCGCCAGCGCCTCGCGGGCGATCTGCGCGACGGTGCGGCCGCGCACGTGCGTCATCAGCCCGTCGGTCGGCACGCGGTTGACCATGACCTGCCGGTCGGCAGCGGTGAGCTCCTCGGTCATGGCGACCGCCTGGTCGAGGATGCCGTCGTCGTAGAGCAGGCCCACCCAGAAGGCCGGCAGCGCGCAGATGCGCCCCCACGGCCCGCCGTCCGCGCCGCGCATCTCCAGGAAGCGCTTCAGACGCACGTCCGGGAACAGCGTCGACAGGTGGTTGATCCAGTCGCCCATGGTGGGCCGCTCGCCCGGCAGCTTGTCGAACTTGCCGTCCATGAACTGGCGGAAGGTGTGGCTCGTCGCCTCGATGTACTTGTCGCCGCGCTTGACGAAGTACATCGGCACGTCGAGCGCCCAGTCGACGTAGCGCTCGTAGCCGAAGCCCTCGTCGAAGGCGAAGGGGATCGGCCCGCAACGCGCCGCGTCGACATCGCGCCAGACCTCGGCGCGGTTGGAGCGCAGCCCGTTGGGCGCGCCCTCGTAGAACGGCGAGTTGGCGAAGAGCGCCGTCGCGACCGGCTGCAGCGCCAGGCCGACGCGCATCTTCTTCACCATGTCCGCCTCGGACGAGAAGTCGAGGTTCACCTGGATGGTGCAGGTGCGGTGCATCATGTCGAGGCCGCGGGTGCCGACCTTCACCATGTGCCGGCGCATGATGTCGTAGCGCTGCTTCGGCATCTTCTCGGCTTCGTCGATGGTCCAGGTCGGCGCGAAACCGAGGCCGAGGAAGCCGATGCCGAGCCGCTCGGCGATCTCGCGGACCTGCACCAGGTGGCCGTTGGCCTCGCGGCAGGTCTCGTGCAGCGTGTCGAGCGGCGCGCCGGAGAGCTCGAACTGGCCGCCCGGCTCGATGGAGATGGCGCCGCCGCCCTCGGGCGCGGCGAGGCCGATGATGCGGCCGGAGTCGGTGATCGCCTCCCATCCGGTGGCTTCGCCGAGCCCGGTGAGGATGGCGCCGATGCCGCTCTCTCCCTCGTAGGGAACGGGCGAGAGGTCGCCGAGATTGAACGCGAACTTCTCGTGCTCGGTGCCGATGCGGAACTGCTCGGCCGGCTTCTCGCCCTCGGCGATGTACGCGACCAGAGCGTCCCGACCCTCGACCGGGGTATCATCCAAAGTATCGCGCGCCATCGTCCCCTCGCCTTTTTGGCCGGCGGACCATAAGGACGCCGGAACGGGTGCGCAACTGCGTGCTATACCACTTAAGTCGCCGAGGCGGCCTTAACTGGGGAATGCCGCCTCGACCAGCGACAAAAGTGCAACAGCGGCAGTGTCCGCCCGCAGAATCCGCGGTCCCAACGACACCCGAACGGCCCGCGGGGCGAAAAGCTCCCGCTCTTCGGGAGAGAATCCGCCTTCCGGGCCGACGAGTACGGCGAGCGGGGCTCCGGCGGCGCGGATCGTCGCCACCGGGTCCATCGCGTCGCCCGCGAGAGCCTCGTCGGCCACAACGAGCGGCCGGTCAAGCCCGCCGAGGAAGTCGGCGAGGGAAACCGGCTCCTCGATGACGGGGACGGAGAGGATGCCGCACTGTTCGCACGCCTCGACGATGTTGGCGGAGAGGCGCTCGCGGTTGATCTTGCGGACCTGCCCGTGCTGGGTCAGCACGGGGACGAGGCGGCCCGCGCCCATCTCGGTCGCCTTCTCCACCATGTAGTCGAGCCGCGCCTGCTTCAGCGGCGCGAAGGCGTAGACGAGGCGGGACTTCGGGGTCTGCGCGGCGGTGCGCTCGACGGCGTCGGCGCGCCCCGCCTTCTTGCCGAGCTCGTCGATCTCGGCCCGCCACTCGCCGTCGCGGCCGTTGAAGACGAGGATGGAGGCGCCGGGCGACAGGCGCAGCACGTTGCGCAGATAGTTCGTCTGCCCCTGATCGAAGGTGATGAGACCGGGCAAATCGGCGTGGACGAAGAGGCGTGGAGCGTTGAAGTCGCGCAAGGGGAGGTTCCGGTGACGTCACGAAACCCCTATCATAATGCCGATGTCTGACCCCTTCACCCTCTTCGATGACGAACGTCCCGCGTCGAACGCGGTCGAGTTCACGGTGTCGGAGCTGTCGCGCGCGGTGAAGCGCTCGGTGGAGGACGGGTTCGGCTACGTCAGGGTGCGCGGAGAGATCGGCGGGTTCCGCGGACGTCACTCGTCCGGCCACGCCTACTTCTCGCTGAAGGACGCCGACGCGACGATCGACGCGGTGGTCTGGCGCGGCTCCTGGTCCAAGCTCGGGGTGAAGCCCGAGGAAGGCCTCGAGGTGATCGCCACCGGCCGCCTGACGACCTTCCCGAAGAAGTCGAGCTACCAGATCGTCGTCGACAACCTGGAGCACGCCGGCCTCGGCGCGCTGATGAAGCTCCTCGAGGAGCGGCGCCAGAAGCTCGCCGCAGAGGGCCTGTTCGACGAGCAGCGCAAGCGCCCGCTGCCGCTGATGCCCCGCGTCATCGGCGTCGTCACCTCGCCGACCGGCGCCGTCATCCGCGACATCCTGCACCGCATCTCCGACCGGTTCCCCGCGCACGTCGTGGTCTGGCCCGTCCGCGTCCAGGGCGAGACGTCGGGCGCGGAGGTGACGGCGGCGGTGAAGGGCTTCGCCGGCGACTACGGCGGCCCGCGGCCGGACGTCATCATCGTCGCGCGCGGCGGCGGCTCGGTCGAGGACCTGTGGGGCTACAACGACGAGGCGCTGGTGCGCGCGGTCGCCGCCTCCCCGATCCCGGTCGTCTCGGCCGTCGGCCACGAGACCGACTGGACGCTCGTCGACCACGCCGCCGACTACCGCGCGCCGACGCCGACGGGCGCGGCAGAGCGGGTGGTCCCGGTCCGCTCCGAGTGCCTCGCGACGCTGGGCGACCGGGCGCGCCGCCTCGACACGGCGATGGCGACGCACCTGCGCCACCGGTCCGAGCACCTGCGCTTCCTCTCCCGCGGCCTGCCGGCCGGGCCGGCGCTGGTCGAGCCGCTGCGCCAGCGCCTCGACATCGCATCCGACCGCGCGCTCGCCGCCCTCTTCAAGGCGACCGCCGACGCGCGCCGCCGCTGGTACGCCGCGACGCAGCACCTGTCGCCGGCCATCGCCCGGCGCCCGGTGGAGCGCGCGGGCGACCGCCTGGCGGTGGCGGGCGCGCGCCTCGCCCGCGCCGCCGACGCCGGCCTGCAGGCGAGCTCCGCCGCCCGCCCCCCGCGCCGCCGCTCCCGAAAGGTCGACGACGCCCAGGGCATCCTCCTCTAGCCCCGAGGCCCAGCCGGGCCGACCGCCCGCTCCCCCGCGCGGCGCCGTCACGCCGGCGCGGCCCGGCGACGCCCTCCCACACTCCCGCCTACGCCCGCGTCTCCCGACCTCGCGGCACGGCGCCTCCGCCGCGCGGCAACGGCACGGCGGACCCGGTCGCCTGTTCCCCGGAGCCTGCCGTCGCTGAAGCCCGTCAGGTGACGGAGCGCGCGGCCGCGCAAGGCCGAAGAGCGGAGCGTGCCTTGCGCGGCCGTGCGGTCCGGCACAGGGCTTCATTCAGCGACGGCAGGCTCCGGGGGGCAGGCGGCCCGCCCCTGTTCCCTGGTGAGTCCCGAGCCCCCTCGGCGTGGCGGCCGGTGCGGGCCTATCGGTTCCGCACGACCACGCAGGGCACGAGCGCCCTGGCGACGCGCTTGCAGGTGGCCTCGGCCTCGCCGCGGCTGGCGGCGGCGAACTGGACCGCGTGGATCGGCCGCCGGCCGCGGGCGGCGAAGCGGCGGATCACGACGCGCGGCCCCTCGGCGACGAGGTCGCCCGGCAGGCGCCCCTCCACCCGCGCGTACTGGCGCATGGCGACGTTGCGCTGCGGGTGGCCGGCGACCTGTGCGCCCCACGGGGTCCATTCCGATGAGCCCCCGGCGGGGGGCGAGACGGAGAGCGACCGGCCGAGCGCGGCGACAAGCTGCGGGCAGTCGACGGGCCCGCGCTCGATCTCGGGACGCGGCAGCGGAGTCGGCGGGAGGATGGGGACGGCCTCGTCGTCGGGGAGATCGCCGCCGGCGGTGAGCAGCTCCAGCCCGAGGTCCACCGGGGCCGTTTCCGCGGCCGCCGGCGTCTCGTCGCGGAGCTGGCCGGAACCGGCGAGGACGGCGGGGGCCGGGCGGGAGGTGATCATCCGCCGCTCGGCGACCTGGAGCGCCCAGTGGCGGGCGGTGCGGCCGGTGATCGAGTAGACGTAGTCGACCGTCTCGTAGGGCAGGCCGCCGAGGCCCTTGACGAACGGCATGACGCGGTTGGGGCCGCCGTTGTAGCCGGCAGCGGCGAGGCCCCACGATCCGAAGCGGGCCTTGAGGTCGGCGAGGAAGTGGGCCGAGGCGAAGAGCGCCTCCTCGCGGTCGAAGGGGTTCTTCAGGCCGCGGATGCGGGCCGTACCCGGCATGAACTGGGCGATGCCCTGGGCGCCGACAGGGCTGACGGCGTTGGGGTTGAAGCGGCTCTCCTTCCAGATGAGGCGGATGAAGAACTCATGCGGGACGCCGTGACGATCCGCCGCCTCGGTCATGTCGCGGCAGAGGCCGGCCACTTCGGCGGCTTCCTCGGCGGCCTTGCGGGCCTCTTCCGCCGCCTCGTCCTCGCCGCTGCCGGCCGCGCCATCCTCGCCGCCGGTGTCGGCGTTCACGGCGTCGGTGCCGTCGCCACCCGGGGCGCCGTCCGCGTCTCCCGCGACCGCATCCCCGTCCGCATCGCCCTCCGTATCGCCGTCCGGTGCGCCGTCGGCAGCGGGGTCTTCGACCATGGTCCCGGATGCATCCTCGCCGCCGGCCCCCACGTCGACGGCAGCCGGGCCGGGCGCCTCGCCGGTCGTCTCCGCCGCGGCGGGCCGGTCGCCGTCCGCCGCGCCGGTGGGCGCCACGGTCGCCTCGGGCACCGCCCCGTCGGGCGCCACGGGCCCCTCCGGCGAGGCTCCGGCGGGTTCCCCGGCCGCTTTCGCCGGCGCCCAGCCGGCCCCGTTCGCCGGGGCTCCGTCGCCGCCGGCCGGAAGGTCCCCGGCGTCCCCGACGAAGGCCCCGGCGGGCGGGCCCGCGGGGTCCCCGCTCCCGGCCGTCGCGACGCGGAGGCCGCCGCCGGCCGCCGTCGCGGCCGAAAGCGGCGCCGAACTTGCAGGGACGCACTGTGTTTTGGACGTGCATGACGGCCATTCGTTGGCCAACGCTGGCGCAATGCCTATGTGTGCGCAAACAATCGCCAACCCGAGGCCGAGCGGGGTCGCTTTCATGAGCCGTGTCCGAAATGCACGCCCCCGGGCCTTGCGACCACAACCATGGATCTTAAGCCACAAAAGGCCTCTATTATTTACCAACTGAGGCACGCAATCATCACGAAGGCATTGTCAAGCATTCCCTTGACCCCCATCAAATGGCGGACACGAGCTAGACGGACGAGACCTTGACTATCACGCTTCACCACGGCGACCTTCCAGAGCCTCTCGGGAATGTGACGTCCATCGCGATCGACACCGAGGCGATGGGTCTGCAACAGCCCCGCGACCGGCTCTGCCTCGTCCAGATGTCGCGCGGCGACGGTCATGTCGACCTGGTGAAGATCGCCAAGGGCCAGACCTCCGCCCCGAACCTTACCGCAATGCTCGCCGATCCGGCCATCGAGAAGCTCTTCCACTACGGCCGGTTCGACATGGGGATCCTCGCCGCCACCTTCGGGGTGATGCCGGCGCCTGTCTACTGCACCAAGATCGCCTCCCGTCTGGTGCGCACCTACACCGACCGGCACGGCCTGCGCGACCTGGCGCGCGAGATCGCCGGGGAGGACATCTCCAAGCAGCAGCAGTCCTCCGACTGGGGCGCGGCGGAACTGACCGACGCCCAGAAGGCCTATGCCGCGTCCGACGTCCTGCACCTGCACAAGATCCGCAAGGGTCTCGACGCCATGCTGGAGCGCGAGGGGCGTGCCGATCTCGCCGCGCGCCTGTTCGCGTTCCTTCCCACCCGTGTCGAGCTCGACCTTGCCGGTTGGCCCGACATCGACATCTTCGCCCACTCATGACCGACGCCGCCGTCATATCCGGGCCGGCTTCCGGCCAGCAGCACGCTTTTGCCGTACCGGCGCGCCGGCGAGAGGAGAAGCGCGCGCTCGCCAACACGCGGCGCGTGAAGCGGCTGCGGATCGTCGTGCCGACGCTCGGCTTCCTGATCGCGGCGGTGCTGACGGTCGGCGCCGTGCTGCCGAAGCTGTTCCCGATCGCCGCGCTCGCCGGCCTGTCGCTGACGGCGGACGGCCTCGTGATGAACGAGCCGCGCCTCGCCGGCCATCTCGGCGGCGGCCGGCGCTACGAGGTCGTCGCCTCGCGTGCGGTGCAGAGCCTGCTGACGCCGTCGCACCTGGCGCTCGAGGGGCTGCAGGCCAACCTCGACATGGGTGACGGGGAGAGCGTCGCGATGCACTCGGCCGGCGCCACCTACGACACCAATACCGAGGTCCTCAACCTCGCCGACGGCGTGCGCATCAACTCGACCGACGGCAGCAAGGCCTCGCTCGAGAGCGCCACGGTCTTCTTCCAGGACGGACGGATGGAGAGCGAAGCTGGCATCTCCATCAACTCGCCGCGCGGCAACATCCGCGCCGGACGCATCGACGTACTCGAAGGCGGCGATCTCATCCGCTTCTCCGATGGCGTCGCCATCACGATCAACCCAGCGACCTAGATTCGGAGCCGATATGGTCCCCCTCTTCGCCCGCGCCCTCATCATCGCCCTTCTGGTCGCGCCCCTTCCCGCCGCCGCTCAGCAGCTGCAGACCGGTTTCGCCGACTTCGGCCAGGACCAGTCGACGCCGATCGAGATCGAAGCCGACGCCCTCGAGGTGCAGGACAAGAAGAACACCGCCGTGTTCACCGGCAACGTCACGGTGCGGCAGGGCAACGCCGCGCTGCAGACCTCGCGCCTCACGGTGGTCTACTCGCAGTCCGCCCTGCCCTCGCCGGACAAGGCGACCGCCGCCACCACCTCCGGCAAGGCGCCGTCGACGCCGGGCGACCAGCGCATCTCGCGCCTCGAGGCGACCGGCGAGGTGCTGCTGGAGTCCGACGGCCAGACCGCGACCGGCAACGACGGCGTGATCGACTTCGACACCAACACGCTCGCCCTCAACGGCAACGTCACCCTGACGCAGGGCGACAACGTCGTCACCGGCGACAAGTTGACGGTCGACCTCAACACCGGCATCGCCCGCGTGCAGTCGACGGGCCGCGTGCGCGTCCTGCTGTCGCCCGGCGGCAACCGCCCCAACTGATGGCCCGCCGGCGGCGCCGTTGCCCCCTGCGGCACCGGCGCCCGCCCGGCCCGCCTGCCGGGCGCCTGACGTGCCTGGCGCACCGGTACGGCGGCGCTCCACTTGGCCGGCGCCATCGCGGCGGCGGCCCGTCCCGTCCCCAGCTCCGTCAGGGCCGATGTCCCAGTCTCCCCCCGAGCCGGCCGCCAACCCCGGCACCGCCGCGCCGGATAGCGGACGGGCGACCGGCATCGCGCCCGCCGGCATCGCGCTTGCCTGGCGCGCCTTCGACGCGCTTACCGTCCACGAGCTCCACGCGATCCTGAAACTGCGCGTCGACGTCTTCGTGGTCGAGCAGGCCTGCCCCTACGCCGAGATCGACGGCGCCGACCCCGACGCCGAGCACCTCCTCGCCACAGCCCCGTCCGCCGGCCAGCCGGCAACCGCCGCCCCCTCCCCGGGCCATACCGGTCCCGCCGGACCGCTCCTCGCGACCCTGCGCGTCTTCCCGCCGTCGGGCGGGGCGCCGGCGCGCATCGGCCGCGTCGCCGTCGCGCCCGCCGCCCGCGGCACCGGCCTCGGCGCCGCCGTCATGCGGGCCGCGCTGGAGCGCATCGCCGAGCGGCACGGCGCCGCCGCCGTCGAGGTCAGCGCCCAGGCGCACCTCGAGCGCTTCTACCAGCGGCTCGGCTTCGCCCGCATCGGTCCCGACCACACCATCGACGGCATTCCCCACGTCGACATGCGCCGCCCCGCCGTCACGCCGTCCGCCTGACCCGCATGCCTAAACGGCAAGCGCGAAGGCCGATTTTCGGGCGAATCTTGCGCAACGCCGAGGCAGCGCGAAATACCCCCTTGTCGCCGGCCCATACCGCCGGTACATAGCAGGCATGATCGCAACCACGTCCCTCCCGCGCCTGTCGCCGCCCTCCGGGCTGGCCGCGCGGTCGGCCGTGCGCCTTCTCCTCCTCCTTACAAGCCCCTGAGCGTCGGCGGCCCGCCGTGACGGGCGCACGTTCAGGGGATGATCGAACCGCACCACCGACCCGATCATGCGGCCGAGGCACCATGCCCGGAAGGCTCCGCCCGCCGCCGAGGAGAACGACCCGACATGTCCGATCAGATCAAGATCTTCGACACCACCCTGCGTGACGGCGAGCAGTCCGCCGGCGCCACCATGACGCACGACGAAAAGGTCCAGATCGCCCTGACCCTGGACGAAATGAAGGTCGACGTCATCGAAGCCGGCTTCCCGATCGCCTCCCAGGGCGACTTCGAGGCGGTATCCGAGATCGCCCGGCAGGTGCAGTTCTCCGTCGTCGCCGGCCTCGCCCGCGCCGTACCGGGGGACATCGCCCGCGCCGGCGAAGCGGTCCGCCACGCCAAGCGCCCGCGCATCCACACCTTCGTGTCCACCTCCCCCATCCACCTCCAGCACCAGATGCGCGCCACCGAGGACGAGGTGGTCGAGATCATCGCCAGGACCGTCACCCAGGCCCGCGACCTGGTCGACGACGTCGAGTGGTCGGGCATGGACGCCACCCGCACGCCGCTCGAGTACCTCGCCCGCTGCGTGCGCAAGGCGATCGAGTGCGGCGCCACCACCATCAACCTGCCCGACACCGTCGGCTACGCCACCCCGACCGAATACCGCGAGATGTTCGAGTACATCCGCCGGGAGTGCGGCGACGACGTCACCTACTCCACCCACTGCCACAACGATCTCGGCCTCGCCGTGGCCAACTCGCTGGCCGGCATCGAGGGCGGCGCCCGGCAGGTGGAGTGCACCATCAACGGCCTGGGCGAGCGCGCCGGCAACGCCGCGCTGGAAGAGGTCGTCATGGCCCTCAAGGTCCGCGGCGACGTGATGCCCTGGACCACCGGCGTCGACGCCACGCAGCTGATGCGCGCCTCCAAGCTGGTCTCCGTCGCGTCCGGCTTCCAGGTCCAGTACAACAAGGCGATCGTCGGCAAGAACGCGTTCGCGCACGAGAGCGGCATCCACCAGGACGGCATGCTCAAGCACGCCGAGACCTACGAGATCATGCGGCCCGAGGACGTCGGCGTGCGCTCCTCCTCGCTGGTGATGGGCAAGCACTCCGGCCGCCACGCCTTCAAGACCAAGCTGAAGGAGCTGGGCTTCGAGCTGGGCGACAACGCCCTGCAGGACGCCTTCCGCCGGTTCAAGGACCTCGCCGACCGCAAGAAGAACGTCTACGACGAGGACATCGAGGCCCTGCTCGAGGACCAGATCGAGGAGGTCGCCGAGCGCGCCCGGGTGATGAGCCTGACGGTGATCGCCGGCACCGGCGGTCCGCAGAAGGCGATCCTGGTGATGGACGTCGAGGGCCGCCACGTCACCGAGGAGGCGACCGGCAACGGTCCGGTCGACGCGGTGTTCAACGCGGTGAAGAAGATCGTCCCGCACGAGGCGAAGCTCTCCCTCTACCAGGTCCACGCCGTGACCGAGGGGACCGACGCCCAGGCCGAGGTCTCCGTCCGGCTCGAGCACAACGGCCGCATCGAGTCCGGCCGCGGCGCCGACGTCGACACCCTGGTCGCCTCCGCCAAGGCCTACGTCGCCGCGGTCAACAAGCTCCAGGCCCGCCGCCGCATGCACGCCCAGGGGGCAACCCCGGGCGACGGCACCGTGGTCGCCGCGGAGTAATCCTGGGCTCACCGCGCGGCGGCAAGGCTCAAAGTCGCCGCGCGGTGGCCCCATCCGGCCAAGTCGCGACATCGTCGAACCGAACGGTGTCGCGTATCACTTCGTTCTGAACGTATGGGTCCGGAGCGCTTCGGCGGTGATCCGCTCGCCGTTGATCGGCGGGACCTCATCCTCGCGTCGAAGGCCACGCACCTGCTTCCGTCGATGAAGGGATGGTCATGAGCCCGGCGCTATCAGAGCGCGGCAGCCTCCTCGATCCCATGCGCCTGGTCGCCTGACCGAGGACGGGCCAACCCCGACGGTCCCCGATCGCCAACGTCCGTTGCACGTCTGGGCGCTTCGAGCTGCTGGATTTATCCCCGCCCTCCCGGTCCCGCCATACACTCCCCCCGTCCTTCACCCAAGGGAGGCGGAACCGGACCGACCGGCACTGGGGTGGGGGGCACCGGTTGCCTGCCGTCGATGCGCGTAACGAGCGCGGACGCGGCAGGTGGAGCTGTCCGGGCCGATGACGATGCGCGGTGGTACGACGGGAGGTCCCGATAGCCGCGACTGCCCCCTCTCCGGGGACAGGCCCCATGGATCGGTGTGGCGAGCGGCCGTCGCTCGCAATACCAACCGGGCAGATGAAAAGCCGACAACGGGACGCGTGAGGACGGCCTCACAAATCTCAATAGCGGCCGCCCTCACGCGTCCCGCCTCTCCCCGTCTCCCCTCGCCGCCCCACGGCGCGAGGCCGCGCCCGCACGTCCGGCGCCCCGATCCGCCCGCACGCCCGCGCCGTCGCCGCAACGCCGGCCCCGCCCGGCCCGCCCCGCCGACGGCCCCGCACGACGCACCCGCGTCCGCCCGCCCGCGCAGCAGCGGTCCGCGCACCCTCCGCGCCCACCCGGGATCGCCCGCGCCGGATCGGTGACGCCGGTCACAGCGATCCCCGCCGCCCGCCTCCATCTGACATTCACCAGACAGGAGGACACCCCATGAACGCCATCGCCCGCACCGCCATCGCCGCCATCGCGCTGACCGTCACCGCCATCGCCGCGAACGTCACCGCCCCCGCCTCCGCCGAGCCGGTCAAGGCCGCCACTCACGCCACCGTGCCGGTCCCGACCCCCAAGCCGGTCCTCTGACCCGGAGCGCCCCCGCCCCGGGCCCGGCGAGGGCCCCGGAGGCCGCCCGCGCCCCGGGCCTGCCAGACCCCGACCACAGGCCCCGACCACAGACCCCGAAAGACAGGCACAGCCCATGCTCGCCGTCGCCAGAGCGCTGATCGCCGCCATCACCCTCTCGGTGATCGCCATCGCGGCCCACTACGCCCCGTTCGAGGCCGCCCCCATCGCCGGGGCGCCGGCGCACAAGAGCCGCCCCAACGCATGAAAAAAGGGCGCCGAAGCGCCCTTGTCCCCGCCCCTGCCGGACGGACTACACTCCAACGGCCCGGTAAGCGTCAGCGGATCCGGTTGGAGTTGATGCCGGTGGTCGTCGGTGGCCGCACGAGGTCCAGCGTCCCCGCCTGCCGCTCGTTGGTCCGGATCGCGCGGTTGCGCAGATCGTACGACTGCAGCGCCCGCTCGTTGGTCTGCTGCTGCTGAATCTGCGACGCCTCGCGCTGCTGGTTCTGCAATATCTGCCGGTTCTGCAACGAGTCGTACTGGGCGAGCGCCGTCCCCCCGGACACCACGCACGCCAACATCAATAAGAGTCTCGCCAACGGCCACTCTCCCACAACGCGTTCAACCCTTCGCGGTATGTGGGATACCGTAGCCGCACTCCCAACTCTTGACGAATGCGCAAATTCGAGACTCGCTTCAAATCTCCGTAAAAAGACCGTGCCATCGGCGAGAGCTCCGCCTGCTCGAACGGCACCTCGGGCGGCAGCTCCACCCCCATCAGCCCCGCCGCGTACGCCACGACGTCCTGCGGCGGCGCCGGCTCGTCGTCGGCGACGTTGTAGACCCGCGAGGCGGGCCGCTCCACCGAGGCCGCCAGCGTCAGCGCGATGTCCTCGCAGTGGATCCGGTTGAACACCTGCCCGTCCCGGACGATCCGCTTCGCCCGGCCCTCCGCCAGCGACACCAGCTGGTTGCGCCCCGGCCCGTAGATCCCCGCCAGGCGGAACACCGCCGTCGGGACCGCGATCCGCCGTCCGAGAGCCATCCACGCCCCCTCCGCCTCGAGGCGCCACACGCCCCGGTCGGCGGTCGGCTGGCACGAGGCGCGCTCGTCTACCCACGCCCCCCCGTGGTCGCCGTACACTCCCACCGTCGAGAGGTAGCCGATCCACTTCAGCTCCCTGGCGTGCGCGAGGTCCCTCTCCAGCACGCGCAGGAACGGATCCCCCTCCCGGTCCGGTCCGGCGGAGACGAGAAGGTGCGTGGCATGACGGACGGCCTCGGAGAGCGTCAGGCTCTCCTCCCCGTGGTAGAGCACCGAGCGCACCCCCACGCGGTGCAGCTCGTCCGCCTTCTCCATGCTGCGCGTGGTGCCCACCACGCTCGCCGGCCGCGCCTGCCGCACGAACGCGCGCGCCGAATAGCCGAAGCCCAGCGCCACAAGGCGCATCTCGCCTTGGCTCGTCTCCCCGGTCATCGCGTGCATGGCTCTTCCCCGTGCCATTCGTTTCGGACTAGCGGATGATGTTCCCGCGAGCATCGTGCCGCGCGCAAGGCGTCGAAGTCATCCGCCGGCAAGGTCTCCCGCGCCGCCCAGGCGGCCGCGGCGCGCACCTGCGGCGCCTCGTCCGCCGTCCGCGCCTCGACCAGCGGCGCCAGCGCCTCCAGCCGGGCGTTGCCGACGGCCACCATCACGTTGCGCACGAAGCGCTCCCGTCCCAGCCGTTTCACCGGCGTGCCGGCATAGCGGGCGCGAAAGCCCGCGTCGTCGAGCGCCGCCAGGTCGGCGAGCGGAGCCGGGTCGTCGTCACCGACGAGCTTCATTTCGGTCGCCTCGCGCGCAAACCGGTTCCACGGACACACGGCCAAACAATCGTCGCAGCCGAAGATGCGATTGCCCATCGGACGGCGAAACGCCCGCGGGATCATATCCTTGGCCTCTACCGTCAAATAGGCCAGGCAGCGCCGTGCGTCCAATTTGTACGGTGCGGGGAAGGCATCGGTGGGGCAGACATCAAGGCAGCGGCGACACGATCCGCAGTGGTCGCCCTCGGCCGCGTCCGGCTCCAGCCGGAGCGTCGTGAAGATCGCGCCGAGGAAGAGCCAGGAGCCGGCCCGGCGCGACACGAGGTTCGTGTGCTTGCCCTGCCAGCCGATCCCGGCGGCGGCCGCCAGCGGCTTCTCCATGACCGGCGCGGTGTCGACGAAGACCTTCACGTCGCCGCCGAAGCGCGCCACCAGGCGCTGCGCGAGGCCCTTCAGCCGCCCCTTCATCACGTCGTGGTAGTCCCGGCCGCGGGCGTAGGCGGAGACCACGCCCCGGTCGCGCCGCTGAAGGTCGGCGAGCGGGTCGCGCCGCGGGCCGTAGTTCATGCCCAGCATCACCACCGAGCGGACCTCGGGCCACAGCGCCGCCGGGTGGCGCCGCCGCCCGGCCGTTGCGGGCAGCCAGTCCATGTCGCCGTGGCGGCCCTCGCGGACGGCCGCCTCGAGTCGCTCGCCGTGGAGCGCGGCGAAGGCCGCCGGGTCGGCGACGCGGGCCTCCGCGAACCCGGCCGACACCGCATCGGCCTGCAGGAAACGCTTCGCCGCCTCCCTAGAAGTCGAGGTCTGCATAATGCGGGGCCGGCGCCACGAGCCGCGCCTTGTCCGTCAGGAGCGGGCGGAAGGCCGGACGGGACTTCACCCGCTGGTACCACTGCTTCACCGCGGGGTCGGCATCCCACGGCGCCTCGCCGAGATAGTCGACGGTGGACAGCGCCGCCGCCGCCGCGAGGTCGGCGAAGCTCAGGCTGTCCCCGGCCAGCCAGTGCCGCGAGGCGGTCAGCGCGCCGAGATAATGCATGTGCCCGACGATGTTCTGACGTGCCGCCCGCATCGCCCCCGAGTCGGGCGCACCGCCGCCGCGCTTGGCCGGAATCTCGAGCTTCAGGATGCGCTCGGTCACCAGCGGGCCGGACACCTCGTCCTCGAACTTTATCAGGAACCAGTCGACCAGCCGGCGGACCTCGCCGCGCTGGAACGGGTCGGCGGGCATCAGCCGGTGCGCGGCGCGCATGTCGCCGTAGCGCTCGTCGATGTACTCCATCAGGACCCGCGCGCCGATCAGCGGGCCGCGCCCGTTGTCGTAGGCCATCGGCAGCGTGAGGCCCGGATTGATGGCGACGAACTCCGGCCGTGCCTCCCAGAAGGGCTCCAGCTTCAACTCGACGTCGATGGCGTGTTCGGCGAGCGCCAGACGGGCAAAACGGCAAGCAGGGAGAAAGGGATGGTGGTGAAGGATCATCGACTCCAGCGCCTAGCGCTTAACAAAGGTGTTGGGACGCCACTCGCATTCCGGCGCATTCCGGTGCAACGCGGTATAGCGACTCACACGCACATCACATAGGGCGAACGAATGGAAGCCGACACTATCGCTTCGGCGATCATACTGGGCATCGTCGAAGGGCTCACCGAGTTCATCCCCGTCTCTTCCACGGGCCATATCCTCCTCCTGGGTGAACTCCTGGGCTTCGATTCGACCGGCAAGACCTTCGAGGTGCTGATCCAGCTCGGCGCGATCTGCGCGCTCCTCGCGGTCTACACCGTCAAGCTCACCAAGCTCGTGCTGGCGACCCCGTACGACCCGGCGGCCCGCAACTTCTGCGCCGGCATCGTGATCGCGTTCCTGCCGGCCGCCGTCATGGGCGTGCTGCTCCACGACTTCATCAAGACGGTGCTGTTCGAGACGCCGGAGCTCATCTGCACGACGCTCATCCTCGGCGGCATCGCGCTGCTCTACATCGACCGCCGCGCGCCGGCGCCCCGCTACCACGACGCGACGCACTTCCCGCTCTGGCTCGCCTTCGCGATCGGCTGCTGTCAGGTGCTGGCGCTGGTGCCGGGCGTGTCGCGTTCCGGCTCGACCATCGGCGGCGCGCTGCTCATGCGTGCCGACAAGCGCGCGGCAGCGGAATTCTCGTTCTTCCTCGCCCTGCCGACGATGACCGGCGCCTTCGTCTACGACCTCTACGCCAACCGCAACGCCCTCTCGATGAACGACGCGGTGATCATCGCGGTCGGCTTCGTCGCGGCCTTCATCGCCGCGGTGATCGTGGTGCGCTCGCTGCTCGACTTCGTGTCGCGCCACGGCTTCACGCCGTTCGCGTGGTGGCGCATCGTGGTCGGCGTGCTGGGCCTTGCGATCCTCACCTTCGCGAGGTGACGTCCCGGGCCGCGCGCCGCTCCCGACCGGGTGGCCCGCGCGGCCCCGTCCCCTGCGGGACAGCGATGCGGACGGGCCGGACCGGCCCATCGCGCGTGCGGTCTACCCGGCGGCGCTGCCCGGCTCGGCGAACTGCCCGCCCTTGCGGTAGGTCCAGAGGTAGGTCGGCAGGATCGCCGCCATGCTGCGCGGATGGATCCCCGCCGCCGACAGGGTCCGCCCTTCGGCGAGCGCCGCCTCGGAGACCACGTTGTCGCTCTTCAGGAGCTCCACCTGGTCCGGCGTCAGCGGCGGGTTGGGCAGGTGCTGCAGGATGCTGGCCTTCATCCTGGCGAGGCCGAACGACAGCGTCGCGTAGCGCCGCTTGCGGTGCGTGATGGACGTCATCAGCTCCATCAGCCCCCGGAACGACTTCACGTCCGGCCCGCCGAGCTCGTACACCTTGCCGCCCGCGACCTTCCCGTTCACCGCCGCCGCGACGAACTGGCCGACATCGCCGACATAGACCGGCTGGAAGCGCGTCTCCCCGCCGCCGATCAGCGGCAGCACGGGGGAGATCTTCGACAGGCCGGCGAAGCGGTTGAAGAAGTCGTCTTCGGGGCCGAACACCACGGACGGGCGCACGATGACGGCGTCCGGGTAGATCTCCCGCACGGCCGCCTCGCCCGCCGCCTTGGTGCGGGCATATTCGGACGTGCTCTCCGCGTCGGCGCCGAGCGCGGAGATGTGCACGAACCGCGGGACGCCCGCCGCTCTGGCGGCTTCCGCGACGTTGCGGGCGCCTTCCTTCTGGATCGCCTCGAAGGTCTGCTTGCCGCCCTCGGCGAGGATGCCGACGAGGTTGACGACCACGTCGCTGTTGGCGACCGCGTGGGCGACGGCCTGCTTGTCCGTCACGTTGACCTTGATGGGCGCGATCTGGCCGACGCCGCCCATCGGCTGCAGATAGCCGACGAGGTCCGGCCGGCGGACCGCGATCCTGACGCGCCAGCCGTCCTTGGCGAGGGCCCTGACCACGTACCGGCCGATGAATCCGGACCCGCCGAAGATCGTGACCAACTTGCTCGGATTGCGCTCCATCATGCCCTCACGCGCCGCTCTAGTGCGCCGACAGGGTTAGGGCGTTGCGCTTTTGAGGGCAACGGGGGAACCGCGACTGTGGCGCTTTGGCCGGTTGATTGCACTGAATGTGTCATAACGGCAAAGACGGAGTTGACTTGTCCTGAAGGAGCCTATACCTCGCGTGGCTCCAGCACACCAAGCCCAGGTGGCGGAACTGGTAGACGCGCACGGTTCAGGTCCGTGTGGGGCAACCCGTGGAGGTTCGAGTCCTCTCCTGGGCACCACCTTGTGTGGATGTTGTTGAAATCACTGGATTGGAGTCCCTGCGGAACTTCGTGGACCCACCTGCGACACACAGGTGCACCACATGGTTCCCGCATGCCGACTCCGACGAGGGGCGCGCCGCCCTCGTGTTTTCAAATCTCGCAAACGCATCCCGAGCGACGTCGTCGACAAGGCGCGAGCGCATACGCTGCGCGTTCCTGTTCGCCGTGGGGCCGTGGACAGGCACCCCCACGCGACCCCGTCGGCAATCGGCATAGTCGATGCTCTCGCGAGATGCCCTCTCGAGGTGACGCGTCCAGGGGGGGACACGATCAGAGGGACGCCGATGGTCGTGGACACCTTCGGGGCGTCCGCAATCGGCGCGTTCCTCATCGGTCTTACGGCGTTCCGTCCGTGGGCGAGTCAGGCTGCAGCCACTCAGGCCTGACCGGATAGCAACGCCAGTCTCGCCTCGACGGCGTACGCAGGTCGGCTTGCGCCGCTCGTCGGACCACCGGAGTCACGCCCTGTCGGCGGCAGAGTCGAGCGGGCGGACGGCGAACACTTCCTTCGCCGCGAAGAGCGCGTTCAGCGCTGCGGGAAATCCGGCATAAACGGCCATCTGGATCAGGATTTCCGTAATCTCCTCCCGTGAGAGCCCGACATTCAGCCCCGCTTCGATATGCACCTTGAGCTGCGGTTGCGCCGTGCCCATGGCGGCAAGCGCCGCGATCGTCGCGATTTCGCGATCACGGAGCGACAGTCCCGGACGGGAATAAATGTCACCGAACGAGAACTCGAAAATATAGTCGGCGAAGTCGGGCGCGATCTCGGCCAGCGCGTCGATGACGTTTCGCCCCGCCTGACCGTCTATTGCATCAAGGGCGCGCCGTCCGCGTTCCAGCCGGGTCTCCGCTGACGGGTTTGCGTGCATGGTCATGGAAATGCGTCCTTTTCTCGGTTTCGACGTAGGTGTCGATCTTTGTGTCAAGGACGAGAAGACAGGCCTGCAGGTCGGCAAGATGCGCGCGCACCCGGCCGCGATGCGCCTCGAGAAGAGCGCGCCGCTCCGGGCTCGTGTGATCGCCCTCCGCGCGAAGCTCGGCATATCTGAGCATCTCGCGGAGCGGCATTCCTGTGGTTTTCAGACGGTCGAGGAACTCGATCCAGACGAGGATCGATTCGTCATAGTCACGCCGCCCGCCCGCGTCGCGATCCGCAAGAGGCAAAAGCCCGATCCGCTCGTAGTAGCGGATCGTGTGGGCGGACAGACCCGAGCGTTTCGCAAGCTGACCGATTTTCATGGCACCCGTCTTCTCATCAAGACGCAGCCGACCCTAGGGGTTCGAGCGCGCTCTAAGTCAAGACGCTTGCGCGACCATATATAGTGCCGGCAGAAGCGGACCTTTCCGTCGCGAGGCGCCTCCCGATCCCCCCTCCGCATCTCCGGCCGACGTGGTGTGGCCCCTCACCCGAGGGTTGCGCCGGCTCCGCCCCCGACCGATGACCGACCCAGGTATCGGCAAGGCCGGGGACATGCCGGGGAGCGGGCCCACCGCCCGGAACCGGGGAGGAGCGGCGTCAGGTCTCGGGGCCGGTGACGACGGGCATGATGTCGACGCCGTCACCGGGAAAGACCGTGAAGTGGGGATGCTTCGTGAAGAGGCGGGCAGCGTCTTCAATGGTCTCCGCTTCGACGACGACGTAGCCGCAGAAGGGGTTGGCCGCTTCGGCGACGCCGTCCCTCGTGACGCGCATCGTCTTGCCGACCATCAGGCCGGGATCGACGATGGCGGCGGCGTTCGCCGTGCTCCAGTCCACCCATTGCTTCAGTCCGGCGTCGTCGAGCGCGTCCTGCTCGGCCTTGGGACGGGCGCGAAAGCCGGCGAGGTCTTCCGGCTTCATGGTGTAAACGGCAAGAAAACGCGGCATGGGATCAGCCCTGCACCGGCTTCCAGTCCGCCGATGGAATGACGTTGACCATCCACGGGACACCGAAACGGTCGACGAGGGAGCCGAAGCCGGGCGACCAGAAGGTCTCGCCGAAGGGCATGACGGCCTTGCCGCCCTCGGACAGTTCATCGAACCAGCGGCGGGCTTCCGCCTTGTCCTGCGTGTGCAGCGTCACGTCGAAGCCGTTCTTGGGTTTGTCGACGTTGGGCGCCCACGCGGTGTCCATGTCGGCGCCCATCAGCGCCTGGTCCCCGACGTCGAGCCAACAGTGCATCAGCCATGTCTTGTAGGCCTCATCGGTGATCGGCATGCCCGGGGGCGCGTCCCCGTAAGGAATGGCGGCGGCGATCTTCCCACCCAGGACCTTGGCGTAGAACTCGAATGCCTCGCGGCACTGACCGCGGAAGCTCAGACTGGTCACGATCTTCATGATCGCCTCCTTTTGATTGGTGATTGGACGCTCATCAGGGGAGATCGGGCCGCGAGGAGACGCCGGAGCGGTCCGCAATCCGGGCAAGGCGGGGAAGCCTGACGCCGCCCTGCCCGGCGTACCGCCAGCGCGCTACGCCGGGAACTGCGCCGCCGTCGAACCGCGAGGCGCAGACGTTCGTCGCCCCTTGCGCATGGCCATCCCGGGACCGGAGGAACGGCCGCGTCACGGACATGGGCCGGCTTTTGTCCACGCCGAATCCCCTGGAAAAGTCGGCCATTGATTGACCCGCCCCCATTTAGGTTGATATCAACGTATAAACCCCACGGATGTCAATGGTACGGATGCACGCTGCTTCCGATCTGTCCTTCGAGACCACCCTTTTGGTGCGGGATGCCTGTCTGTGCCTGCATACGCAGAGGGCGGCGCGGGCGCTCGCGCGGCGGTTCGACGTCGCGCTGAAGCCCGTCGGAATCACCAGCGGGCAGTTCTCCCTCCTCATGTCGCTCAACCGGCCGGAGCCACCGAGCGTCGGCAGTGTCGCGGCGCTGCTGGCGATGGACAGGACGACCTTGACGGCCAATCTCAAGCCGCTGGAGCGCCGCGGTCTCGTCGAGCCGGTCGCCGATCCGACGGACAGGCGGGTCAGGCGGCTGCGGTTGACGCCTGCCGGCCGGGCCGTACTGGCCGAGGCGGTGCCGATCTGGCGGGATCTTCACGCGGCGATCGAGACGGTGCTGTCCAACCCGGATCGCCTGCGCTCCGAATTGAACCTGCTGTCGAGATCCAACAGCGAGGACGGGACTGCCGGATGACGCCGGGATCGGACAGTTGAAGGATCACCATTTCCGCCCGACGCCATCTCGCCAGACGGCAATCCCGGAACGGTCCTGCTCCACGCGCCCGAACGCTGGCGGTCGATCCGATACCGCCAATCGTCTGTGCGCGGGTTCACATACATAGTGGGATGGTCCGCGCTGCCTTCCCGCCCGATCATCGGGCGACTGCATGGAAGGAGGATCTGACTATGATGCGTAACCACCCCCGGGACTGCGCCGTCTTCGGCGTCGATATCGGCAAGACCGTGTTCCACGTCGTCGGGCTCGATGCGGCCGGCGCGGTGCTGCAGAAGGCGAAGTTTCGCCGCGACACGCTGCTGCAGTTCTTCGAGAGGGCAAGGCCGGCGCTGGTGGCGATGGAGGCCTGTCCCGGCTCGCAGTGGCTCGCGCGCAAGATCGGTCTGCTCGGCCACGAGGTACGGATCATCCCGGCACAATTCGTGAAGCCCTACGTGAAGTCGCACAAGAACGATGTGATCGACGCCGAGGCGATCGCGGAGGCTGCGACCCGGCCGACGATGCGCTTTGTCGGCGTGAAGGAAGCGCATCAGGTCGACCTGCAGATGTTGCACCGGGTTCGTGGCCGGCTGGTCGCCAGCCGGACGAAGCTCATTTGCCAGATGCGCGCCTACTGCCTCGAGCATGGCGTGGCGATGAGGCCGGGTGCTGGCGTGTTCAAGATCGACATCCTTCGCGTACTCGATGACGAGGACAACGATTTGACCGATCGCGCACGCCTGGTGCTTCGCGAGCTCCACGCCGAGCTCATTGAACTCGAGAGCCGGATTCGGACCGTCTCGACCGAGATCAAGAACATAGCCGATGCCGACGAGACGGCGCGTCGGTTGATGACGATCCCGGGCATCGGGGCTCTCGGAGCGACGGCCATCCTCGCAGCCGTCGGCGACCCGCGGCGGTTCAAGAAGGCACGCGACATCCCCGCTTGGCTCGGCCTCGTGCCGCAGCAGCATTCGACCGGAGGCAAACAAAAGCTCCTTGGGATCGCCAAGAGAGGGAGCAACTACTTGCGAACCCTTATCGTGCATGGCGCGCGTTCGGTCTTCATGCATCTCGATCGGTCGAAGGATCGTCTCGGGGTCTGGGCTGACCAGCTGCGCGGTCGGATGCACGCCAACAAGGTCGTCGTCGCGTTGGCGGCGAAGATCGCGCGCATCGTCTGGGTGATCCTGAGCACCCCGGGCGCGACATATGAGCGGCGACCGCCTAAGGCCGCGATCGTCTGAGTTATGAGATCCGGCAGCGCCGGAAAGGAGTGCGAGGTTCGTAGGTGATGACGAAAGGGTCGATCGGCGTTCGGTAAGTCCGGTTCGAAAGCGGGCTTCGTGCCCGAACCAGTTAGTTGGAAACCGAACGCGCTGATCTCATCATGGCCTGGCCGGAAAACCGGCCCACTCGCGAGAGGCCGGATACATTGACGCAATCCCTGACGCCACCGCCGAAGAACGTTGCACAGGCAGCGCGGACCATACATTCGATGCAATGGCCGGAATGTGTCAGCCGCGCCGCCATGCCTCCGTCAGCTTCAAGGCGCGCACAAGCTCCCCTCGGACAGATTACTGACCTGCTGCGTCCGCCGCGGCAGCGCTTTCCGGGGCCTTTCCGAGCGACGCAAGGGCGCGAAGCAGGTCCTGCCGCAGCGGATCGACGTGCCGATTGCCACGGGTCACCGCCTCGTAGATTTCCGGCGCATCGTTGGTCACCATCGCCAGCGCCTCCAAGATCAGGTCGAAGCTGCGGGTGCGGATCCTGGGCCGCTCTCCCAACGCCTGGAAGGCGCGCGCGAGCAGGTGGGTGAGGCCCTGCGTCATCGCCGCCTGACGGTCATGCTCCTCCGGGGTGGTGACGATGACCTCGAGCCCGAGGGTCCTGCGCAGAAAGACCGCGAAGGCCCTCCATCGCGTTCCCCTGACCGGACAGAGCACGATCTGCGCGCCGGCGACGCCGTTCTTCACGCTTCCCGGGCCGAACATCGGATGGCTCGCGAGCACCTCGACGTGCGGAGGCAGAAGTTGACGCATCATGCGCGCCGGCTCCTCCTTGATGGAGCACACGTCCACGACCACCTGGCCCGGACGCAACAACGGCGCGATGTCCAGGAGAACTTCGGAAAGACTTTGAACGGGCACCGCCAGGACGACGATATCCGTCGAGATCTCCTTCGTGCTCGCGATGACCTCGAACCCCAGCGCGGATGCCGCGCTCCAGGCATCCGGTGACTGATCGTAAACCGAGACGCGGGCATGCGATGCGAGGACGGCCGCAACGAGCCTTCCGAAGGCGCCAAAGCCGATGATGGTGATCGAGGGCGGTCTGTAGAGCATGAACCTGATCCAGAAGAAGGGGCCAGGGGTCATGCGCTCATCATGCTCGACCGCTGGCACAAGGCAGCGGCAAACACGAGGGGTGCTCCGCTACCTAGGGCAGCGGGTAATAGGAAACGGCAAAGAGGGTCACCGAAGTCTTCATCCTGCTCCGTTAGCCACATCCCGCGAGACAGTCAATGGCGGAACCGGCCGTATCGAGGACCTGCCGGTGACCCCGACGCCGCCGCAGCGTTCGGAGGGACCGAGATGCTTTCGATGGACTGGACAGCGCGCGCATCATTTTGGACTGCCGCCACCCTCGCCCTGAGCGCCGGCTTGTGCGGCCTGCTTATCGTCATTCGCTGATCTCGTTCATCGGAGACCGGCAGGCCCTTCCGTGGCTTACGACGCTGCCCGTGCCCCATGGAGCGCCCCACACAACCTCGGCGCATCGGCCCGCACGGCAACTGAACGGGTCCGGGGGGCGGCAAAGCGCGCCAAACGCGGTAGGGTATAGGGTCCCGCACTGGCCCTCCGGTCAGGCGAATAGGCTTATTGGCATATCAACAATACAAGTGTATAAAAATTGGGTGAGCCTGATTTCTGTGCACTCGTCGGGCGGCTTCGCCGTCGTCCGGGCATGCCGCATCCGTGGCATAGGGCCCGCCTCGTTCCGGCGGTGGCACGGATGGCACCCGTCACCGCCGAACCCCGGATGATTGCCCCATGGACAAAGCCCACACCCTCTCGCGGCGTACGCTGCTCAAGGCGAGTGCCGCCGTCGCCGCCACCGCGACGGTCTCCGGCCTGCACCCCGTCGCCGCCATCGCCCAGGACCTGCCCGAACTCACCACCATGCGCTCGACGTCCAAGTCGTGGCTCTGGGCGGCGGAGGATTTCGCCAACGCGATGGGCTACTTCAAGGACGCCGGCGTCACGGTGAACTCGATCGCCTCCAACCGCGGCACCAACATCGCGGCCCTCATGGGCGGCGACGTGGACATCGTCCTCGGCAGTCCCGGCGAAGCGATGCGCGCGCGCACCCGCGGCATCGAGATCAAGTCCTTCATCGCCTCGGTGAACCGCTACGCGAGCCACATCGTCGTCAAGAAGGAGACGCTCGACGCGGCCGGCGTGACCGACGCCTCCCCGGTCGCCGAGAAGGCGGCCGCCATGAAGGGCCTCCGCATGGGGACCACCGGCCCCGGCGCCGCGCCGGACGCGCTGCTGCGCTTCATCGCCGTCACCAACGGCCTCAACCCGGAGCGCGACTTCCAGCTCGTGCCGATCACCGGCGGCGGCCAGGGCATGATCGCGGCGCTCGGCCAGGGCGCCATCGACGGCTTCTGCCTGTCCTCGCCGACGTCGGACATGGCGGTCGACAGCCAGGGCGCCGCCTACCTCTTCAACATGGCGACCAATCCGCCCCCGTTCCTCGACGTCTACCAGTATATCGGCGCCACCACCGCCGAGGCGACGATCGCCAAGAAGCGCGACCAGCTCGTCGCCTACGCCGCCGGTATCGCCGCCGCGCTGAAGACGATCAACGCCGAGCCGGACACCTTCAAGACCTGGGCGGTCGAATGGTTCGCCGGCATGGACCCCGCCATCTTCGAGGCGGCCTTCGCCAACAACAGCAAGATCTACGCCGAGACCCCCGTCCCGACGGCCGAACTCTTCGCCAAGAACGTGGAGTTCATCTCCAAGGTCAACGAATCGATGGGGGCGCCCGCGCTGCCGGACAGCCTGACCTTCGAGGCCTTCGTCGACCCGACCATCGCCGAGGAAGCGGTTTCCGGCTGATGGGCGTCGCAATCGACATCCGCGGCGCCGAGAAACGCTATGTCGGGCGCAAGGGCGAGACGATCGCCCTTGACGCCGTGGACCTTGCCATCGAGGAGGGCGAGTTCGTCGCCTTCGTCGGCCCCTCGGGGTGCGGCAAGTCCACCCTCCTCAACATGATCTCCGGGATCATCGACATCTCGCTCGGCACCATCACGCAGGATGGCGAGGCGGTGCGCGGCATCAATCGCCGCGTCGGCTACATGACCCAGGCCGACAGCGTCCTGCCCTGGCGCACCGTCGCCGACAACGTCGCCCTGCCGCTCGAATACCGCGGCGTGCCGCGGGCCGAGCGCGCCCGGCGCGTGTCGGCGATGCTGGAGATGGTCAACCTCACGGGCTTCGCCCACGCCTTCCCGAAGGAGCTGTCGGGCGGCATGCGCAAGCGCGTCGCGCTGGCGCAGATGCTGGTCTACGAGCCGAAGACGCTCCTCATGGACGAGCCCTTCGGCGCGCTCGACGCGCAGCTGAAGCTCGTAATGCAGGCCGAGCTCCTGAAGATCTGGCAGGAGCAGCACAAGACGATCGTGTTCGTGACGCACGACCTGCACGAGGCGATCGCGCTCGCCTCGCGCGTCGTCGTCTTCTCCGGCCGGCCGGGCCGCATCAAGCACATCGAGAACGTGCCGATCCCCTACCCGCGCGACGTCTTCAAGGCGCGCTTCCTGCCCGAGTTCGAGCAAGCCTACGACCGCCTCTGGCGGGAGCTGGCGCCCGAGATCGAGCATGGCGAAGAGATGTGAGGACGCCGCGATGACCACCGCCTCCCCCACGGCCGCCGCGGCGGCCCCGTCGACGGGCCTCCCCGCCGAGGCCGTTTCGCCCGAGCTCGCCCGCTTCCGCGCCCGCGAGCGGCGCCGCAAGTGGCTGGTGCTGGGCTGCCAGCTCGCCTTCGGCCTCGCCTTCCTCGCCTTCTGGCAATTCGCCTCGGGCCGCCTCATCCAGCCCTTCTTCGTCTCCTCGCCCACGGCGGTCTTCGCCAAGCTCTGGGATTGGACGATCTCCGGCTACCTCTGGTACAACCTGTCGATCACGCTGCTGGCGACCGGGATGGGCTTTGCCGTCGGCGCCGGGCTCGGCTTCGTGCTGGGCATCCTCTTCGGCCGCTACCGCTTCGTGGCGGACGTGTTCGAGCCCTACATCACCGCGATCTACAGCCTGCCGAAGATCGCCCTGGCGCCGCTCTTCATCATGTGGTTCGGCATCGGCCTCGCCTCGAAGGTCGCGGTGTCGGCCGCCGTGGTGTTCTTCCTGGTCTTCCTCAACACCTTCTCCGGGGTGCGCGAGGTGAACCCGATCTACGTCCACTCCAC
This sequence comes from Acuticoccus sediminis, assembly GCF_003258595.1. Lineage (NCBI taxonomy): Bacteria > Pseudomonadati > Pseudomonadota > Alphaproteobacteria > Hyphomicrobiales > Amorphaceae > Acuticoccus > Acuticoccus sediminis. The sequence goes on along the minus strand of NZ_QHHQ01000007.1, from coordinate 344,137 downwards.
GCAGATCATGGGCGCCAACTCCTGGGCCGTGATGCGCACCGTCATCATCCCGTCGGCGACGTCCTGGGTGATCACCGGCCTCAAGGTCTCGGTGCCCTACGCCCTGGTCGGCACGGTGATCGGCGAGTTCATGTCCGCGAACCGCGGCATCGGCTTCGTCATCGCCCAGTCGTCGGCGCTGTTCGACACCACCTCGGTGTTCACCGGGCTGATCGTGCTGGCGATCGTCGGATCGCTCATCAATGCCGGGCTGAAGTGGGCCGAACGCTACCTGCTGCGCTGGCGCGCCTGAGCGCGTCAACCGGCGAGGATGCCGCCGTCGACGACCAGAACGTGGCCGGTGACGAAGGACGAGGCGGGCGCCGCCAGGAAGAGCGCGGCGCGCGCCGCCTCCTCCGGGCGGCCGAGGCGGCCGAGCGGCACCCCGGCTGTCATCGCCGCCAGACGGTCCGGATCGCTGCGCGCGACCTCCGTCATGGGCGTTTCGATCGGCCCCGGCGCGACCGCGTTGCAGCGGGCGCCGAAGCTGGAAAACTCGATCGCCAGCGTCCGCGTGAGGCCGTTCACCCCGGCCTTGGACGCGGCATAGGACGTGGCGCGGCGATGGCCGATGAAGCCGATCTGGCTGGACACCAGCACGAGACTGCCGCCCCCCGCGGCCTCGAACACCGGCGCCACCGCCCGCGCGACGTGGAACGGGCCGGTGAGGTTGACGCTCATCACCCGCGCCCAGTCCTCGTCCCCCGTGTGGCTCACGTCGCCGAGATGGAAGACGCCGCTCGACACGACGACGGCGTCGAGCCCGCCGAGCGCCTCGCCGGCGGCCGCGACGGTGCGGGCGACGGCGGCGGGATCGGTGACGTCGCAGTCGAATGCCGCCGGTCCGGTCGGCTCGCCGGCTGCGCCGTGGACGCCGGCGGCCACCCGCGCCCCGGCAGCCCTGCCGAGGGAGACGGTGGCGGCGCCGATTCCCGACCCCGCCCCGAACACCAGAAGCCGCAGCCCCTCGATATCGACGAGCGGCACGGGTGGAAGCGGTGTGGAGGTCGAAGGCACGGCGGGAATCTCATCGCTCGGGCGGCGGCCGCGACGGCCGCCTGGAAGGGTGACGGGGGCTGGTGCGAGGCGGATGCTGCGCCGGCATTTTCGGCAGGACATTCAACGGCCGGCGCGCGCTCGGCCGATACTGTGAGACGCGAGCCGCCGCCGATCAAGGGGCGGTCATGGAGGTGACGGTGGACGAACTCGAGGAGCTGGAGGCGCGCCTTGCCGCGCTGAAGGCGGAACGCGGCTATCTGCTGCCGCATCACGGACTGATGGCGACCTTCGCCCCCGATCTCCTGGAGGCCTACGGCGCGGCCTATCGGGCGATGACGCTGACCGACCGCGTCCTCTCCCCCCACGAGAAGGAATTCGTCTGGCTGACCATCCTGATCGCCACGGACGAGGCCGAGGCGACGCACCATGTCGCCAAGTTCTACGCCGCCGGCGGCACCGACCGCGAGGTCGAGGCGGTGGTCCGGCTCACGGCCCTAGTGCGCGGCGCGGCCGCCTACCGGTTCGTGACGGACGCCTGGCAGCGCCACCTGAACACCTGGGACGGAGCCGCCGCCGAGCGCGCCGCCGGCATCGCCGTGGCGGCCGAATTCGGCGTCGCGCCCGGCCTCGTGCTCCTCGCCGACGCCGCGATGCGCGTGTGCCTCGACGACTGGGACGGCCTCGGCCGGGCCCTCGTCGACCTCTCCGCCGCCGGCGTCGAGGAGGCGAAGATCGCCGAGGCGCTCTCGCTGACGATGTTCCCGGGCAGCGTGCCGCGTTTCGTCCGCGCGGCGGGCGTATGGCTGACGCTCATCCGCGAGGGGAAGGTGGCGGCCTCGCCCCGGACGCGCGCCTGGGCGGCACTTTCGGGACAGGGCGGCTACGACGAGGCGGCATCATGAGCGACATCGACCAAGTGGAACAGAAGCGCGGCTACCTGCTGCCCTATCACCGGATGCTGGCAGCGCACGACCCGGAGCTGCTCACCCTCTACGACGCCTTCTACACGCGCCTGACGCTGGTCGAGAAGACGCTGCCGCCGCGCGAGAAGGAGATCGTCTGGATCGCGCTGCTGGCCGCCGCGCGCGAAGGTGTCGGCAAGCTGCACCTCGAGCGCGGGGTCGCGGCGGGGCTGTCGCTGGCGGAGATCCGGGCGTCGGTCGCGCTGTCGGCGGCGTCCGAATCCTGGGCGGCGACGGCCTTCGCGGCGGAGCACTGGGCCGAGTTCACCCCGCCCGAGAAGATGCTCGGCGCCTACCGCGCGCTGGTCGAGGCGGCGCGCGGGCCGATCGAGCCGCGCGTCGCCGAGCTGGCCCTCCTCCTGTGCCACGCAGCGCGCGCCGCCGATGCGCCGATGCGCCACCACCTGTCGACCTACTTCGCCGCCGGCGGCGAGGCGGGAGCGCTGGCCGAGGCGCTCGCCTTCCTGTTCCTGCCGATGGGCGCCAACCTCCTGATCGAAGCGGTGGCGATCTGGGCGGCGGCGGCGCCCGATCTCGGCATCCCCGCGCCGTATTGATCCCGATCGCGCCGCCTTCGCGAACGGAGGCGGCGCCCGCGAGGCCGTCCATGACCGATCAGGTGTCGCGGGCTGCGTATCCGGCGGCTGCGAACTCGGCGATGCCTTCGTTCCGCCCGTCGGTGAAGCTCGCGACGGTCATCGGGTCGTCGCGGTCCGGGAAGTGGTAGACGGCGTTGACGCAGAACGGGCCGCCGCCGGAATGGCCGATCGCCCGTCCCGCCGCGCCGAAGCGCCCATTCATCAGTCCGAGGCCGTAGCCGCACTGCGTCCAGGGCCGCCCCTCGATGACACCGCCAAGGGGATACGGGTCGAGCATCCGTTCCAGTGTCACCTCGCCGAGCAGCCTGCCGGTGAAGAGACCATGGAGCAGCCGCGCGGCATCCTCCGCCGTGCCGATCAGGCACCCGTGGTACACCCACCCAGGGTGGTAGGTCCGGGCCCCCTCCCAGCACACCCTGGCGAACTCATCGCGGGTGGTCGCCAGCTCGACGCTCTCCAGTCCGAGCCTCTCACCGATCAGCGCGCTGAACAGGGATCCGAACGGCCGCTCCGCGGCATCCTCGATGCACTCGCGGGCCAGCATGTAGCCGACGTTGGAGTAGGACCAGCCCGCGCCCGGCGCAAACAGCCTCCCCTGCGCCAACGCGGCCTCGAGCAGCTCGTCGCGCGACCAGGGTTCCTCGTCGTTCGCCACGGCGTCCCGGTACGCCTTCAGCGTGGAATAGTCCGGCAGGCCGGCGGTGTGCTGCAGAAGCTGGCGCAACGTGAAGGCTTCGCTCGCAAGCCGTGCATCCAGGTCGATCCGCCCCGCTTCGGCGAGCGTCAGGCCGCAGATCGCGATGACCGACTTCGTGAAGCTCCAGTACGGGAAGACCAGTGTGGGGTCGCAGGTCTCGGACCGGATCCCCGTGCGGGTGATCCGGCAGGAGTGGATGCGCTGCGTCGATGTCATGACTTGGGACTACCACGGGCGCAGTCCGAAAGCGCCCCGCCCGCCGGTCCCCATGCGGAGCATGTGAGAGGTGGGCGTCCGGGCTTCGCGAGAGCGATCCGCGGTCTCGGCGGCGGCGCCGAAGACGCCGCCGGAGCGCCTCGCCAACCCCGCTCCTCCGGCATCGCCCAACATCGTTGACGCCGCAGTTTGCGGGGGCGATCGAGGACCTGCGGACGGCCCGTTGCGACCGTCATGCAAAGTTCAGCTTTAAATCATATGATTTTAATATAGGTTAATTATCATCCTACCTAACCGACATGAATGTCGGGCTACTTTCCACGGGAGTTCGCAATGCTACTGGGCCTGGATATCACGGTCGAACTGTTCAAGGACGATCCGGACAACGTCGTCGCGGGTCCTTTCCCCTCGACCGTCACCAGCGGCGTCGAGTTTCCCAATGTCGGGGCGGTCGGTTCACTGGACATCGCCGACTCGACGGCCACGTATACGGTGATCGAAGACGAATCCGGCAACTTCGACGACGGGCCTTTCAACGGCGGGATCCTGAATATTCCCGAATTCGAGAGCCCGAAGGGCCTGACGCTCAACGACGTCTCGATCATCACCGGCCGCACCACGCTCGACGTGAGCGAAAGCGACGCGTACGTCACGAAGTCCTCGCTGTTCCTCGACCTCTCCGGCATCGAATACGCACCGGGTGACAGCGTGTCGGTGCGTCTCGGCTTCAACATCGCCGGGACGGGCGACGCCGACGAACTGAAGGGCGACTTCGGCAACGACCGCCTGTTCGGCATGAAGGGCGACGACGACCTCTTCGGCGACATCGGCGACGACGTGCTCGTCGGCGGTCTCGGCGACGATGTCCTGGACGGCGGCCGCGGCAACGACCGGCTCTTCGGTGACGAAGGGTCCGACACCTTCGTGTTCCGCGACCAGGGGGTCGACCGCATCCTCGACTGGGAGACCGGCGTCGACACCATCCTGGTCGAGACCGGCGCCACCAGCTTCGACGACTTCGACCTCTACCAGCGCGCCAACGGCGTCGCGATCGCCGACGACAATGCACGGATGTTCGTCGCCGGCGTGACCGTCGACGAAGTCGACGCGTCCTGGTTCGCCTTCTGACGATGCGAACGGGTGCGGGCGGCGTTCATCCGCCCGCACCTGCCCGGCCCGATCGGGCCGACAAGGCCCTCCGGGCGGCGCCCCCCGTCACCCGACCGGCCCGTGATGCTGCACGAAGAGCCCGCGGGGATCGCGGGCCCGCTTGATCGCACGAAGCCGGCCGGCGTTCTCGCCCCAGTAGGCGGAGGCCCAGTCGGCGAGGACGTAGTCGCTTTCCGCGCTGTAGCTGCCGGTGGCGCCGGTCGCGGCCCTGAGCGCGCCGATCGCGGCCGCGACGCGCCGGCCCTCGGACCGGCCGCGGGCCGCATCGGGCGCGTGCCCCGCGACGCCGGGATAGGCCGGCGGCCCCTCCGCCCCCGAGATCGCCAGGGCGAACGCACGCGTCACCTCGGGGTTCATCGCGGTATCGAGGGCAGCCGTGCGCACCGGGTCGCCGCTGAAGGCGAGGCCCTTGTTGAAGTGCAGCGAGACCGGCCAGTGCCGGCTCGCCGCGACCAGCGCGCCGGCGAGCGCATCGGGGTCCGCCAGCAGGTCCGACCGAAGCCAGACGGACCCGAAGCCATGGGTGACCTTGCCGGCTTCGACCGCGTTCCCGGCCCAATAGATCCGGTCCGGAGGCGCGCCCGGCTGCGTGTCGCGCAGCACGACCCCCGGCATCGCCGACAGCACTTCGGGGTCCCAGAACGACCGCCCCGGCAGTGCGACCACCACGGGCTCGGAGCCGAGGTGGAGCCCGCCGTCGCGGCGCACCCTCGCGAAGAAGGGCTCCCACACCGCACGCGCCTCGTCCTCGTCGATGTCCGAAAACAGCATCGAGATCCGGAGCCGGTTGTCGGGGCGGAAGATCGCCTGCTCCCCCCACGCCGGATTGCTCAGGTTCATGCGGTAGTGGACGAGGAAATCGCGGACGAGCGTGCGATAGTCGCCCTCCGACGCCGCCTCCACCTCCATGGCGACCAGCCCGAAGGCGCGCGGCAGCGGGTGCGTGCGCAGGGTGACGCGCGTGACGACGGCGAAGCCGCCTCCACCCCCCTTCAGCGCGAAGAAGAGATCGGGCTCCTGCGCGGCGCTGACCGTGCGGACGGCGCCATCGGCCGTGACCACCTCCGCCTCGAGGAGGTTCGCCGCGGCGAGACCGAAGCGTGGCGAGAAGCTGCCGAAGCCGCCGCTCAGCACCAGTCCGGCGACGCCGACCGTGAGGCAGCCGCCGCCCTGCACGTAGCGCCCGCCCTCGACCGACACGCGCCGGTACACCTCGCCCCACATCGCGCCCGCGCCGACGGAGACCGCCGGTTGCGGCGCGGCAGCCGAGCCCGACGGGACGAAGCCGTCGTGGAGCACGACAGCGTCCATGCGGCGGGTCCACACGAGGAGCGAGCCGGCGGCGTTGGAGTCGCCGTGGTAGCTGTGTCCGCCGCCCTTCACGACGAGGCGCACGCCGGTGTCCGCGGCGAAGCGCACGGCCGCCGAGACGTCCCCCGCCGTCTCGGCGACGACGACACGCGCGCTAGGCTGGAGCGCCCAGCCGTCGGTCCAGCCGAAGCTCTGCGCCAGACCGGGGTGGTCGCCGAGGAAGAACGGGTTCCGCGCGTTCTCGAACAGGGCGTCGCAAGCGGCCGTGTCCCCGCCGGCGCACGCCCCCAGCGGCCACTCGACGGGTTGCAGCCGGGAGCCGACCTCCCGGGCGAGCCGCTCCCACGGGACGGCATCCGGGGCGGCCACCGCGGAACGCGGCGCCGCCAGTGCGACCGCGCCGAGGGCGAGAAAGCGTCTCCGATCCATCGTGTCCGTCCTCGTGCAGCGTTTCGGGCCCGACCGGAACCATAGCGCGTCCGCGCGCCGAACCCAGGCCGGAACGCCGAACCCGCGCGTGACGGCGACTGCGGGACCCGCAACTCTCCCCGGCCCGGACATGCGAAAAGGCCGCCCACAAGGTGGCGGCCTCATCGTCCGGGGGACCCGGGACAGGGCCGGCTCGCCCCGATCGTGGAGCAAGCCGGATGGGCATTCGCGCCCGGGAAAGCCGGGGCTCTAGAATATTCCGAAATCACCGGCGTCGGAGGTGTGACCGAAGTCGGAAGAGTCGTGGCCGCTCACGTAATCCGAGTCGCGCAGGTTCGAGATGGCGCTGTCGAGACGGTCACGCTGCTCGTCACGCCCCTCGGACGACTTGATACCGGAAAAGAAGTTCGGGATGGTTTCTTCACAAGCCATGAGTATTGTTCCTTTATCTGTTCAAAAGTAGACGTTTCCTAGCGACTTCGAACGCGTTGTTCCGCCGCTTGACCATGAATGGGGATCGGGCGCGGCGCCATCCAGATCGGAAACCGGTGGGCGTGATCGCGATCACACGCGAAGCGCGTGGAGCGTGACGGCAGTCACGAAATCGGGCGACAGGACCGCTCTCGCCCTTACAGCGCCCACCGTTCGGGCACGCGGCCGGCGAAGCGGCGCCGGCAGAAGTCGTACTGCGGGGCCAGCCGCTCGGCGATCAGGGCGCGGGCCTCGTCCGGGATCGGCGTCCGGATCTCGGTCTCGTTGCGCCGGGCGGACATGTCCGTGGGTCTGGCCTCAACATCCAGGAACGCGCAGAGGTCCGCCAGCGCGGCATCCGTGAAGAGATCCTCGTAGAAGACGTAGTGGACGCACCCCGGCGCGAAGGTCGCGTCGAGCGCCTCCACCGCGTCGGCGTAGTCCGAGCGTCCCATGAAGCGGGGGTCGTCGAGGAGGTCACGCCATGACGTCTCCGCATTCCGGCGCGAGTCGAGGTGGTTGTAGTAGCGCACGTGCGACCAGAGCCGGTCGACCGGATCGCGCATGACGTAGACGAGCTTCACCGCGACGTCCTGAGAGGCGCAGAACGCGCGCATCGCCCCGAACCCCTCGCGGCCCATGAGGGAGTAGGACGGGGTGATGTCGCAGACGACACGGGCGTCCGGCGCACCGGTGCAGAGCCGGGCGAAGTGGCCGAAGTACGCGTTGTCGTCGTACATCATCGCGACCCGGTCCACGCTGGCCTGGAAGAGCGGTTCGGTCCGCAGCCGCGCGCAAGCGTCCCCCTCCTGCACGATATGGAACGCGAGGCGCCTGATCGCCGTCGTGTCCATGTCCTCGATCGCGTGCCGGCGAACCTTCGCGTTGAAGAAGTGCAGCTCCTTCAGGGGCGAGACGACCACGCCGTCGAGCGTGGCGAGGTACGCCCAGAGCCAGCTCGTCGCGCACTTCGCGGCCCCGACGCCGATCAGGAAGGTCTTGCCGTCAAGCTCGCCATAGCGGCGAAGCCGCCCGTCGCGCGTGGTGTCCATCAGCAACCTCAGGCGGACACCCGAGTGTCCCGATCTCGATACGGCGGCGCACGCCATCGTCGTAGCCCGGGCCGGTGCGAACCGGCCCCGGCGGGACGAGCGGGCGGCCGGGGCGATGGTACATCGCCCCTGTCGCGTGTCGAATCCCCCGACGCGCCCGTCAGTGCGCGGACGACGTCGCGAGCTTGAGGCCGAAGGCGACGAACACCACCCCGGTCAGCCGGTCCAGCGTCCTGACGGCCTTCGGCCCCCGCAGGACCCGGCCCAGGGGCACCGTTGCGGCGATCAGCGCCGCGAACCACGCCAGCGACAGGACGACGTGCAGGCAGGTAAGACCGAACGAATAGCCGGCGACGCCCGCGCCGGCGGGGACGAACTGGGGCAGGAAGGTGATGTAGAAGACGCCGATCTTCGGGTTCAGCAGGTTCGTCAGGAAACCGCGCCAGAACGCGTCCCACCCGCCGCTCGTGGCCGTCGACCCGGGTTCCCCCTTCGCCAGCGAGCGCGGGTTGCGCAGAAGCTTCACGCCGAGCCACAGGAGGTAGGCCGCACCCGCGAATTTGACGATCATGTACGCCAGCTCGGACGCTCGCAGCACCGCACCGAGCCCGAGCGAGACGCCAGCGCCCCAGAACAGGCAGCCGAGTCCGATTCCGATCGACGCCAGAACGGCCGCCCGCCGGCCGTGGAAGGTCGCCGCCCGCAGCACCATCGCGGTGTCGACACCGGGCGTGATCGTCAGAACCGAAGCGGCAGCGAGGAAGGCGAGGAGGAGCGGGAGATCAACCATGGGCTGCTGCTACCACGCGGCATGCCCCGATCCAATATGCATCGAAGCCTGCGGCAGGCGCCTCCCCGGCCTCACGGCACCCACCTCCACCGCGCTGCCACCCCTTCGGTGAGCACCTGGGATGGGCCGGCCGAGCGTTGCGGAACGGGGTACGGACAGCAAATGTGTGGACGTGCAGAGGACCCTGCGCGAACCGTCGCAGCACTCGCCGCGGAACGGAACGAACACCCCGGAATCGTTGCTGAAATTACCCTAGTCAGCATCAATCCGTCAGCTTGGGTGACACTGGCGCGCGCAGTACCGGCACTTCTGTGCCGGAAAGCTTGGTATTGTGCATAACTTCTGTTATTAGAAAGTATGGAAATTGTTCTGCGAACAATCCTGCTTGCGGTCGCGCTCCTGACCGCTGGGACTGCAGTCGCTGATCAGCTCGAGCTACCAGCGATTGCATCCGACGCTTGGCTGCGCTCCGGACCCTCCACATCCCACAAGCGGATCACCGGGCTTCCCCGCGGCACTGCGGTCGTCGTGATGGACGACGTCGACAGCGCGTTCGAGAACCGCGGCCACCGCTGGGTCCACATCCACGTCCTGGAAGGACGCTCAGCCGGCAAGAACGGCTGGGTGTGGGGCGAGTACATCGGCTGCTGCAAACGCCGCAACTGGCTCGAGTAACCACCCGCACTCCCCCCTGAGAGACCCCGGTCAGGCGCCGGCGACCGACGGCACCGCGCGGCCGCGCGCTCGGACCGCGACGATGGCGGTCAGCACGGCGGCGGCGGCAAGCCACGGCAGGCCTTCCACCACCGTTCCCAGCGTCGCCCCGATCCCGCAGGCGCTCGCCGCCGTGAGGCCCGCCCGCTCCGCGACGCCGAGCGGGCGCCACCAATACCCGGTCAGCGCGAGCTGCAGCGCCGCGATCGACAGCGCCATCGCCAGCGTGCCGTAGACGACGACGTACGGCGAAGGGTCGAGGAGATTGCCGTAGGCGAAGACGAACGGGAGGATGTAGAGCGCCTTCGCCACCTTCACGCACAGCCACCCGGTCTTCATCGGGTCCGCGCCGGCGATCCGCGCGCCGACCATCGCGGTCATGCAGATCGGCGGCGTCATCGTCGAATCCTGCGCGAACCAGAAGATGATGAGGTGCGCGGCGAGGAGCGACACGCCGAGGTCCTGCAGGAACGGCGCGCCGAGTGCGGCGATGATCACGTATGAGGCCGTCACCGGCAGCCCCATCCCGACCACGTAGCTGATGAGGCCGATGAGGGCGATCGCGATGAAGGACGAACCGCCCGAGAAGGATAGCAGGATCGAGGTGATCTTCGTCAGCAGCCCCGTCTGCACCACGACGCCGTAGATGATCGCCGCGCTCGCGAGCAGCGCCGAGATGCTGAGCGCCACGCGCGTGCCCGCTTCGAGCGTCGCGACGATCTTCGCCGGGCCGATGCGCGTCGAGCGGCGCACCATGGCCATCGCGAAGGTGCCGAGCACGCACGCCCCGGCGGCGAAGAACGGCGTGTAGTCGAGCAGCATCAGGACGACGAGGATCGAGATCGACGCGAGGATGTGCCACCCGTCGAAGACGACGTCGACGAGCCGTGGCAGCTCCTCCCGCGGCAGGCCCTTGAGGTTCCGCTTGGCCGCCGTCGCGTCTGTGTAGACGTATACCGAGAGGTAGTAGAGCAGCGCCGGCCCGATCGAATAGAGGAGGATCGTCAGCAGCGGCAGTCCGGTGAGGTTCGACATGATGAAGGCGCCGGCCCCCATCAGCGGCGGCGTCAGCGCGCCGCCGACCGAGGCCACCACCTCGATCGCCGCGGCCTCCGTCGGCTTGTAGCCGGTCCGCTTCATCAGCGGGATCGTCATCGTCCCGGTCGTCGCCACGTTGGAGATCGAGGAGCCGGACAGCATCCCCATCAGCGCCGAGGAGATCACCGCCACCTTCGCCGGCCCGCCGCGCCGGTGCCCTGCGATCGACAGCGCGAGGTTGGTGAAGATCACGTCCCCGCCCGTCGCCCGCAGCAGCACGCCGAAGAGCAGGAAGGCGAACAGGAACGTCGCCATGATGCCGGTGATGAAATTGAAGAGGCCGGTCGTGTCCATGTACAGCGCCTCGATCAGCTCATCGAGCGGCACGCCGCGATGCTGGAAGAGGCCCGGCCAGTACGGCCCCGTCACCGCGTAGACGATGAAGACGAGGTTGAGACCGACGATGATGCCGCCGACGGTGCGCCGCGTCGCCTCGAAGGTGACGACCAGCGCGATCACGCCGAGGACGATGTCGTACGGCGGGATGTCGTCGAAGCCGACATAGCGGTCGAGCCAGCGCCCCTGGGACAGGAACGCCCAGCCGAAGACGACCACCGCGGCCGCCGCCAGCGCCCAGTCGAGCCAGCTCGGCCTGTCCCGGCGGCTGCGCGCCAACGCGGGATAGAGGACGAAGCTGAGCGGCACGGCGAACGCCAGGTAGAGCGAGCGCGTCGCGATTTCGCCGATCGTCGCGGTGAACGCGAAGTAGAGCGTGATCAGCGTCAGCGTCACGGCGGCGAGGGTCACCGCATGCTTCAGCGGGCCGGTGAACCGTCGCTGTTCGGGCGGGAAGAGTTGCGCCTCGAACTCGTCCTGCGGGACCGTCGCGACGTCGACTTTCTGATCCGCGAGGTCGCTTAGAGCCTCGGCCATGTCCGCTCCTGGGAGATCTTTGACAAGATGGCGCGGCCACCCGGCGGGCGGCCGGCACGCGGGGCGGCGTGCGCCCTGGAGCGCGGCCCGCCCGTTCCGGACCGGATCGGGCGGAGGACGTCGCGCTCGCCCCTGCAATCAGGGGAATGGGTCCGCCGCTCGGATGGGTCGCTCCGAGCGGGTGATGCTAGTCGACCCAGCCCATCTCCTTAAAATACTTCAAGGCGCCGGGGTGGAGCGGAATCGGATTGCCCTTCGCCATATCCTCGGGCTGCCAGCCGGAGAAGCCGCTGTAGGCGGAGACCAGACGCTTTTTGTTTTCGGCCATCCGCTTGACCATCTCGTAGACGATCTCGTCGTCGACGTCCGCATTGGTGATGATCAGCGTCGAAAGGTCGAGCGAGGGGACCGCCTCGGTCTGGCCCTCGTAGGTACCGGCCGGGATGTCGAACTTCACGTAGCCCCAGTCCTCGACCATCCGGTCGCGGATGTCCTCCGGAATGGCGAACATGCGGGCGTCGCGCGCGGCCAGCGCCTGCTGGAAGTCGCTCGCGCCGATGCCGACGGTGTTGGTGTAGACGTCGATCTGCCGGTTCAGGAAGGCGTCCAGCAGTCCCTCCTGCTGCCCCTCCATGACGAAGCCGCCGTTGGATTCGACCTTCGCGAAGTCCGAGCCGTACTCCATCAGCAGCTTCTCGATGCCGAAGATGTTCGAGGACCCCTTGGCGCCGACGCCGATCCGCATCTTCGCGCCGTCCTTCACGTCGGCGAAGATGTCGTCGCTCACGTCGCCGGCCATCGTGATCTGCACCGTGTTGGGCACGACGTTGGCGACCACGCGGAGGTTGTCGAGGCCCTTCTTGTCCAGGATCTCGTTGCCGCCCTTGTAGATCGCGAGGAGGAACGGGCCGTAGGAGAGGCCGAACTCGGCCTTTCCGGAGCCGACCGCGAGCGCGTTGCCGATGGCGCCCTTGCCCGGGATCGTGCTCACCGGCTGCCCCTCGTATGCTTCGTTGACGAGCTGGGAGATGGCCGTCGCCGTCGGAAACCAGGTGCCGCTCGGCCCGCCCGACACGAACGTCGCGACGTCGTGCGTCTTGTCCTGCGCCAGGACGGGTGACGCCCCGGCGAACGCGGCCGCAGCGAGCGCGGTGCCAAGGATCTTCGACAGTCTCATGAAGTTGCTCCGGGGTTCAGAGTTACCGTCGGCGCACGCGACCACCAGTTCGCCGGCTCATGTTTGATATGCTAACATCGGTTTTATAGAAAAAACAATAGGTATCGACACCTCGAAAGTGTGCGGTTGTCGAAAACGCGTTTCGTATGTAAAACGCCGGGATGGACAGCGACGACGCCCTGCCGGACAACCATTCGGCCTATCTCGTGCCCGGCCTGCTGCGCGGGCTGCGGGTGCTCGAAATTCTTGCGGAGAACGGCGCGCCGATGACGCTGTCGGAGATCGCCCGCGAGCTCGAGGTGAGCCGCTCCTCGGCGTTCCGCCTCGTCTACACGCTGCGGCAGATGAACTGCCTCAAGGACGGCGAGCAGAAGAACACGTTCACCCTCGGCGCACGCGTCCTGAACCTCGGCTTCGCCTACCTCAACCAGCAGAGCATCACGACGATCGCGCGCCCGCACCTCTCGGCCCTGCGCGACGAGGTCGGCATCAGCACCCACCTCAGCGTGCTGGAAGGCCACGACGTCCTCTATCTCAGCAGCCATCAGGCGCGCACGGGCTACGTCAGCAACCTCACCACGGGGACGCGGCGGCGCGCGCATGCCTCGACGATCGGCTGGGTCCTCCTCGGCGACCTGTCAGCCGAGGAGATGGAGGCCTTCTGCAAGGGGGTCGACTGGACGCCGGAGACCGAGCACACCCCGCGCAACTGCGCCGAGCTCGCCGCCCGCGTCGGCCAGGCCCGGGCCGACGGATATGTCTTCTCGCACGGCCTCGGGCGCACGGGCGGCTCGAGCCTCGCGGTGCCCGTGCGCAACAACCTCGGCAGGATCGTCGCCTGCGTGAACATCTCCGGCCCCGACGGCGCCTTCGACTTCGACCGCGTCGACAGCTTCTACCGGCCCGCGGTGCAGCGCACCGCGCTCCGGATCTCCGAGGAGCTGGGCTTCAGCGCCTGACCGCCGGCGCCAGGCCCAGCATCTCGCGGGCCTCCTCCGGGGTCGCCATCGTCCCGCCGAGGCTCTCCACGATCGAGACCGCCTTCTCCACGAGCTGTCCGTTGCCGCGGCATAGCTCGCCGTCGACGGTCCGCACCGTGTCCTCCATGCCGATGCGCACGTGCCCGCCGAGGAGGAAGGCCTGCGCCAGCATCGGGAAGGCCATCCGCCCGATGCCGAACGCCGCCCAGACGGTTCCCGGCGGCAACTCGCCGACGAGGTAGGCCATGGTCGCCGGCGTCGCCACCGCGCCGAAGCGGACGCCGAGGACGAGCTGCACCAGCAGCGGCCCGGTGAGCCGCCCCTCCTTGAGGAAGTGCTTGGCCATCTGCAGGTCGCCGGAATCGAAGATCTCGATCTCCGGGCGGACGCCCGCGGCGGCGATCCGCTCGGCCATGATGCCGAGGTTGCGCGGACTGTTGATGACGCTCGCCTGTCCCGACCACATCGTGTTGAAGTCGAGCGTGCAGATCTCCGGCCTCAGGTCCTCCACATGGGCGACGCGACGCTCGGGCGCGCACAGGGTCGAGCCCGCCGCGGCGACGCGCGGGTCGTCGTCGGACGGAACGAACCGCCCGCCCTCCCCGGTGGTCAGGTTGAGGATCACCCGCTCGTTCTTCTCGCGGATGCGCTCCACGAGCTCGCGGTAGAGGTCCAGCCGCATCGAGCCCCTGGCGGTCTCCGGGTCGCGCACGTGGAGGTGGACGATCGCCGCGCCCGCCTCCGCCGCGTCGAGTGCCGCCTGCGCGATCTCTGCCGGGGTGATCGGCAGCTGCGGATGCTGTTCCGGTCGCGTCAGGTTACCGGTGACGGCGGCGGTCAGGATGGTGCGTTCAGCCATGGGCTCCTCCAATTGCGACGTCCACCGCCTCCCCCAGCGTGAAGGCGATTCGGTCGATCTCTTCTTCTGTCGACGTATAACTCGGCGCGATCAGGACGTGGTCCCCGTTGACGCCGTCGGCGGAGCCTTGCCCCGGATAGAACATCACCCCGCGCGCCATCGCCTCGGCGGCAGTCCGCGGGGCGACCGCGAGGCCGGGGTCGAACGTCACCGCGCCGTCCCGGTCCGCGACGAGCTCGATGGACCAGAAGAGCCCCCGCCCGCGGATGTCGCCGACGTGGGGGTGATTGTCGAACCGCTCGACGAGGCGCGTGCGCAGCCGCTCCCCCATCCGGCCGACGTTGGAAAGGAGCTCGTCCTTCTCGATCGTGTCGAGGACGGCGAGGGCCGCCGCGGTCGCGAGCGCGTGGCCCATGTAGGTGTGGCCGTTCCACAACCGCCCGCTGCCCTTCGCGATCGCGCCGACGACATCCTCCGAGGCGATCACGCCGGCGATCGGCATGTAGCCGGCGCCGAGCCCCTTGGCGATCGTGACGATGTCCGCGTGGACGCCCTCCTGCTCCAGCGCGAAGAGCGTGCCGGTGCGGCCCATCCCGCACATCACCTCGTCGGCGATGAAGAGCACGCCGTGGCGGTCGCAGATCTCGCGGATACGCCGGAAGTAGCCCTCGGCGGCGGCGACGGTGCCGAGGGTCGCGCCCACCACCGGCTCGGCGATGAAGGCGGCCACCGTGCCGGCCCCCATCGCGACGATCGCCGTGTCGAGCTGGTCGGCCATCCGCAGCGCGAACTCCGCCTCGCTCTCCCCCGGCTCGCGCAAGCGGTAGGCATAGCAGGGGTCGATCTGCCCGACGTCCATCAGCATCGGCGCGTAGGGCGCGCGTCGGCCGGCGTGCCCGCCCACCGCGAGCGCGCCGAGCGTGTTGCCGTGATAGCTGCCTCGGCGGGAGATGAAGCGGGCGCGGTCCGGCTCGCCGCGCTCCACGTGGTACTGGCGCGCGAGCTTCAGCGCCGCCTCCATCGCCTCCGACCCGCTGCCGACGAACATTGCCTTGCCGGCCCCGGTGCCCTCCGGCGCGCGGCTGACGAGCCGGGTGGCGAGCGCCTCGGCCGGATCGCTCGTGAAGGCGCCGGTGTGCGCGAAGGCGAGGTGGTCGACCTGGTCGCGGATCGCCTGCCGCACCGCGTCCGCGGAATGGCCAAGGCAGGAGACCGCTGCGCCGCCGCAGGCGTCGAGCAGCCGCCGGCCGTCGGCCATGATGAGCATGTTGCCGTCACCGGCGACGGCCGTCGACCGCTCACCCGACAGCACGCGATGGAGAATGTCCGACATGGGAGTTTCGTGACTTTTTGTCTTGTGGGGAAAACGATGTTTTGTATATTGGACAAACAGACCGCGCTTGGCAACCGAGCCGGCGACGAGGAGACGGGATTGTTCGTGGTGACCGACGCGCCGCACGAGATGGAGACCCCGGCCGGGACCGGCCGCGGGACACCGATGGCTGCGCGGTCGCCCGCGTCGGCGGATGCGCTGGCATGATGCGCTCCGCCCCGCTCCTCACCGCGCGCCTCTTCACGAGGATGCCGGAGGACCTGCATCACCGCGGCCCGCCCTCCGACTGGGCGCGGATGACGCGGCCGGGACAGGCGATCCACTCGTTCCTCGAAGGAGCCTTCTTCGACGGTGACGGCGCGCTCTGGCTCTGCGACGTCGCCTACGGGCGGATCTTCCGGATCGGCCCCGGTGGCGGCTGGACCCTCGGCCAGCAGTATGCCGGCGAGCCGCATTCCATGCGCTTCGCTCCGGATGGACGGCCCGTCATCGCCGACTACCGGCGCGGCCTCATCACCCTGGGGCCGGACGGCCCCGTGCCCCTCGCCGCGACGGCCGGGGACGGACCCTTCCTCGGCCTCTCGGACATGACGTACGGGCCCGACGGGACGCTCTGGTTCACCGACTCCGGCCGCAGCAGCCTCAGCGACCCGGTCGGCCGCGTCTATGCGCGTTCCGCGGACGGGACGCTGCGGCAGGTGCTGGGCGGGATCGCCTACCCGAACGGGATCGCCGTGTCGCCGGACGGCCGCTTCGTCTACGTCGCGGCAACGCGCTCAAACGCGGTCCTGCGGTTCGCTGCCGCCCTCCCCGCGTCGGACGCTCCGATGCTCGGCACGTTCCTCCACCTCTCCGGCGGCCTCGGGCCCGACGGGCTCGCGACCAACGCGCTCGGCTGGCTCGCGGTGGCGCAGGCCCAGGCCGGCCGCGCCTACGTCGTCGACGCCCTCGGCGATCCCGTCGCCGAGGTCCGCCTCCCCTCGGGGCTCTGGACGACCTCCGTCGCCTTCGACCCCACCGCCCCGAAGCGCCTCTACGTGGTCGACGCCGAGTTCGGCGCGGTCTTCGTGGCGGACCTCTGATGAATGAAAGCTAAGACATGAATTGCGCGGACCTTCACGGCTTCGTCCCGGCGATCGTCACTCCCTTCACCGCGTCGGGCGACATCATGGAGGACGCCTTCCTGGAGATCTTCGAGCATCTCCTCTCGCGCGGCGCGAGCGCTGTGTGCATTGCCGGCGACAACGGTGAAAGCTGGAGCCTGTCCGCCGCCGAGCGCGGCCGCCTGGTGCGCATCGCCGCCGACCGCGCGGCCGGACGCGCGAAGATCATCCTCGGGGTCTCGGCCCCGACGCTCGATGCGTCGCTGAACTACGTGCGGGCGGCGCGCGAGAACGGGGCGGACGCGCTCCTGTCGATGCCGCAGACCTACGTCCTGAAGGCGACGGACGAGGAGATCCTGCGCCGATTCGAGGCCATCGGCGCCGAGGGCGGCCTGCCGATCGTCCTCTACAACTCGCCGCGCCGCGCCGGCTTCTCGATGAGCATCGACGTCATCGAGCGGCTGAGCGAGGGCTGCAACGTCATCGGCATCAAGGAATCGCACCGCGACTTCTTCCACCACAGCCACCTCCTCGACCGCCTCGCGGACCGGATCTCGGTGATGACGGGTCCGTGCCACTTCATCCTGCCGAGCGTGCCGCTGGGCGCGCGCGGCTTCATCGCGACGGGGCCAGAGTTCACCACGGAGGCGCCGAGCACCTACGCCGCCCTCGCCGCGTCCCCGAACGAGACCTACCGCCGGACGCACCGGCAACTGACGGGCGTCTACGAGGCGCTCATGGGGATCGCGACGTGGCCGGCCTCCTTCAAGGCCGCGCTCAACCTGATCGGCCTTCCGGCCGGACTGCCGCGCGACCCGGTGATGGCGGCGACCGGCGCCGACGTCGACCGGCTGCGCGCGACGTTCGACCGCCTCGGGATCGCGAGAGCCCGGTGAGGCTGATCGCCGACCAGTCCGGGCAGATCCGCCGGAGCGCCGAAGTGGAGTTCACCTTCGACGGCGCCGCCGTGGCGGGTCACGACGGGGAGACGGTCGCCGCCGCCCTTTCGCGCGCCGGCCGGCTCGCGCTGCGCGAGGGCCCCGGCGACGGCGGACCGCGCGGCGTCTTCTGCGCCATCGGCGTCTGCCAGGAGTGCGTCGTCCTGCTGGACGGCGCGCGGATGGAGAGCTGCCGCCTCTCCGTCCGGCCCGGCATGGTGCTCGAGCGGGTCCCGTCAGGGCGATGAGCGGGGCGGTGGACATCGCGGTCCTCGGCGCGGGTCCGGCCGGCGCTCATGCGGCGCTGGCGGCCGCGAATGCCGGTGCGGCGGTCACGCTCATCGACGATCAGCCCGCGCCCGGCGGGCAGGTCTGGCGCGCGAAGTCGGCCGCGATCCTCTCCGCTCCCGCGACACCGGAAAGCCTCGCGGGCGACGCGCTGCGTGGAGCCGTCGCCGCCTCCCCCGTGGAACGGATGCCGTCGACGCGGGTCTGGTCCATCGAACGGCACGACGGGCTCTGGACGCTCCACCTGCTGGCGGACGGTGCCGTCGCCACCCTGCGCGCCCGCAAGCTGATCCTCGCGGCCGGCGCGCGCGAGTTCGTGCAGCCCTTCCCGGGCTGGACGACGCCCGGCGTCGTCGGTCTCGCCGGTGCGACGGCGACGATGAAGCGCGATCAGGTCGCGCCGGGACGGCGTGTCGTCGTCTGCGGGACCGGGCCGCTCGTCTTCTTCGTGGCGAGCGAGGTCCGCCGGCTCGGCGGCGAGGTCGCGGCCGTCGTCACGGCCAACAGCCGGTCGGACTGGCTGGCCGCCCTCCCCGCCATGGCCCGGCAGCCGCGACTCGCCGTCCGGGGGGCGCGCTGGCTCGCCGATCTCGCCCTCGCCGGGGTCCCCGTCCTCTGGCGCCACACGGTGACCGCAGCCACCGGCCGTGACCGGGTCGACGGTGTCGTCGTCCGCCGCGTCGACGCCGACCACCGGGCCGTCGGCACCGCCCGGCATTTCAGCGCCGACACGTGCGTTATCGGCCATGGCCTCCTCCCGAATGTCGAGCCCGGCCGGCTCGCCGGGATCGGCGTGCAGCGCGACGCGGTCGCGGGGTCGTGGTGCCTCGAGGCCGGAGCGGACGGCTCCACCATGGTCGACGGCCTCTTCGTCTGCGGCGACGGCGCAGCGGTTCGCGGCGCGCTCGCCGCGCCGCTCTCCGGCGAGATCGCCGGCCGGGCCGCGGCGGCGGCATCGGGCCATGGCGACGGCCCTTCTGACGCACTCATCCGGCGCCACCGCCGGGCGGCCCGCTTCGGGGCCGCGATGGCGTCCCTGTCGCGCCCACGGCCGGGCCTCGCCGCGCTGGCAACGGCCGAGACGATCGTCTGCCGCTGCGAAGGCGTGACGCGCGGTGCCATCGAGGACGAGATCGCCTCGGGCGCCGGGACCTGCGGCGCCGTGAAGTCCGGCACCCGCGCAGGGATGGGGCCGTGCGGCGGCAGGGTTTGCAGCACGGCGATCATGTCCATCATCGCCGCAGTGCGCGACGTGCCCGTGGAGACGGTCCGCCCTCCCTCGGTGCGGCCGCCGCTGACGCCGGTGCCGGTCTCCGCGCTCGCCTCCGGCTTCCGGTACGAGGACCTGCCGATCCGGCAGCCCGCGCCGCTATGACGGGCGACGCGGACATCGTCGTCGTCGGCGGGGGCATCCTCGGCTGCGCCGCCGCGCTGCGTCTCGCCGAGGGCGGGATGAAACCGCTTCTCATCGAGGCGGGCGACGTCGGTCAGGGTGCCTCGGGCGTCAACGCCGGCACGCTGTCGCTGCAGATCAAGCGGGTCGGCCTCATGGACTACGCCCTGCGCGGCCATCGCGAATGGGAGTCCTACGGCCCCGCGGTCGGCTTCCGCCGGACGGGCGGCTACACGCTGGCCTTCACCGACAGCGAGGCCGACCTGCTCCACGCCCGTCAGAGATTGAAAAGGGAGGCGGGCGCGCCCATCGAGTTCGTCGCCCCCGCAACACTTGCCGCGGCGGAGCCGGGGCTGTCGGACCGGGTCGTCGCCGCGAGCTTTTGCCCGCTCGACGGCGACGCGAATTCCTCGCTCACCGGCCGCTTTTTCCGCGGCCGCCTGCGCGAGGCCGGCATCCCCGTTCACGAGAGCGCTCCGGTCCGGGCCCTGCGGCGGACAGGTGACGGCTTTGCGGTCGAGACGTCCGGCGCCACCTTTGCGGCGCCCCGCCTGCTCCTCGCCGCCGGTGCGTGGCTGAAGCCGCTCGCCGCCATGCTGGACGTCGATCTACCGGTGCACGCACGGGTCAACACGGTCACCGTGACGGAGCGCTCCGCCCCGCTGATCGGCAGTGTGATCGGCCACGCGACGGGCCTCCTCACCATGAAGCAGAAGGCCAACGGCTCGATTCTCGTCGGCGGCGGCTGGCAGGGGCGGGGCACGCCGCAGGAGGGACGCGGCGAGGCGCTGGCGGAGAGCGTCGCCGGCAACCTCGCCCTCGCCTCCTTCGTGCTTCCCGCCCTCGGCGCGGTGCGCATCGTGCGGAGCTGGACCGGGTTCGAGGCCCATGTTCCCGACTTCTACCCCCTCGCCGGGGCGCTGCCGTGCGTCCCGAACGCGTTCGTCCTCGGCTGCGTCAGGGGGGGCTATACGATCGGCCCCTACATCGGGCGGCTGATGGGCGACTTCATCCTGGGCCGGGAACCCGAGCTGCCACTGTTCGATCCCGGCCGCCCCTTTCCGGAGCCGTCATGACCACCCCATCCTCTCTCGCCCGCCTCGACGGCAAGGTCGCCCTCGTCACAGGGGGCGGCACCGGCATCGGCGCCGCCGTCGCGCGCCTCTTCGCGCAGGTCGGCGCGACGGTGGTCGTCGCCGGCCGCCGCAGCGCGCCCATCGAGGCGATCGCGGCGGAGATCGGCGGCGTCGCCCATTCGGCCGACGTCTCGGACGCGGCCGACGTTGCGGCGCTCTTCGGCAAGATCGAGGCGCGGTTCGGCCGGCTCGACGTCCTCGTCAACAACGCCGGCGGGCCGGGGCCGATCGCCCCGGTCGCCGAGGTCGACATGGGCGAGTGGGTGCGTTGCGCGCAGATCAACCTCTTCGGCGCGATGCACTGCCTGCAGCACGCCGCGCGGATGATGACGGCCCAACGTTCCGGGTCGATCATCAACATGTCCTCGCTGATGGGGATCGAGGGTTACCCGATGCGCTCGGCCTACGTGGCGACGAAGTTCGCCCTCGTCGGCATCACCGAGACGCTCGCCCGCGAGCTGGGGCCCTCCGGCGTGCGCGTCAACGCGCTGCTGCCCGGCGCGGTCCGGGGCGAGAACATGGCCGCGATCCTCGCCCGCCGCGCTGCCGCGGAGGGGCGCCCGGCGGAGGAGATCGAGCGCGCCGCCTACACCGACGTGGCCGCGCTGAAGCGATGGGTCGAGCCGGAGGAGGTCGCCCGCGCGGCGCTCTACTACGCCTCCGACCTCTCCTCCGCGATCACCGGCGACAAGATGAAGGTCGACTGCGGCCGCTTCTGAAGCCCGCCGGTCCGCATCCGCCGTGACATCCCGGCGCCCGGATCGTCCCGGGCGGTGCCACATCAGAAGACGAAGTGCTTGCCGGAGAGATCGTCGACGTCGAAGCCGACGAGCACCACCTCGAGGCCGCCGTCGCCGAGGACGACGGTGTTGCCGCGCCGGTCGAACACGTCGAGCTCACGGAACGTCAGGTCGAAGTCGGACACGTCGAGGCGCTCGTTGAGCTCGAAGTCCATGACGCGGTCGCGCCCGCCGTCGACGTGGAGGACGAACCGGTCCTTGCCGCCGCCGCCGATGAGTATGTCGTCGAACTCGCCGCCATCGATGATGTCGGCCGCCTCGCCGCCGTTCAGCCGGTCGCGCCCGATGCCGCCGAAGAGTTCATCGCGCCCCTCGCCGCCGAGAAGCGTATCCTGCCCGTTGCCGCCGACGAGGGTGTCGGCCTGGTTCCCGCCGATCAGGTTGTCGAACCCGCTGCCGCCGTCCAGCCAGTCGAAGCCCTTGTCGCCGACGAGGCGGTCGTCGCCGCCCGAGCCCTCGATGGTGTCGTCGCCCAGCAGGCCCCGGATCGTGTCGTTGCCCCGCAGCGCATCGACCTCGTCGCCGGCGGTCGTGCCGAGCTGGTCGTCGTCCCCGTCGGTGACCGGGATCTGCGGGACGATCGTGAAGGCGCTGTCCTCGACAGCATTGAACCCGGCGACGGAGAAGATCTCGTCGAAGAGCGAGAGGTCGGCGATGTCGAACGGCAGGCTGCCGGAGAACAGGGACGGCGTGGACAACGTCGCAAACCCCAGCCGCACCGCCGCGCTCAGCCCCTCGATGGTGAAGTCGACGTCGAAGGCGAAGCCGGTTTCGGAGCGGAGCGTGCCGCCGACCGAAAAGGTCGGTGTGAAGGTCGTCGCGTCGTCGAGCGACAGGGTGAGCGAGGCGAGATCGTCGAGCGCGACCTTGAAGGACCGGACGAGCTCGCCGTCGACGCTGACCGCCTTGTCGGTCTCGAACCCGACGTAGAGCTCGGGCAGAAACTCGAACTCCTGGTAGAGGTTGATGTCCGGCCCGAAGTCGACGTCGTAGCCGGTCAGTGTGAGCTCGGCGACGTTGGTCCCGAGGCTGACGTCGCCGACGGGCAGGACCGGAATCAGCGCGTCGAGGTCGGCGTCGACATCGAAGAAGTCGTCCTCGCCGCGGCTGTCGAACGCATCGCCGTCCGGGCCCGTGCTGGTGTCGACGACGGGGATGTTCACGCCGAGGTCGGCCACTTCCGTCGACACGCCGTTGCGGCCGAAGGAGGCGGTCAGGTTGTCGTAGGTGACGGTCACGCCGGCGCCGGTGGGCGCGACGGCATTGAGCGCGACGTTCACCTCGCCGAGGTCGAACGTATAGAGCTGGTCGTAGAGGAAATCGGTGACCGCGAGGGCGGCGTTGCCGGACGCATCGGACAGGCCGGAGAAGGCGTCGAGGAAGTCCTTGAACAGGGTCACCTCGAGGCCGTCGATGGTGATGAGGTTGCTCGGGACCGCCGGCTCGTCGACGATGTTGAAGGTCGAGTTGATGAGCCGGATATCGCCAAAAATGCTATTGTTCCCGACCTTCAGGGCAAGGTCTAGATCGACACCCAGCATCAGGTCGACCGCGGCCTTGATGGTCGGCGAGGTCGTCTCGAACAGCCCCCCGACGAGGTCGCTGACGCCCGACAGGGCGAAGTCGCCGCCGATGTCAGGCGCGCTGGAGGGCACGTCGATCGACGCACTGTAGCGCAGGTTCGAGGTATAGGTGCCGGGATCGACCTCGTAACTGTAGGCGAAGCCGGGAGTGACGCCGGCGCTCAACCTCATCGACGCGTAGTTTCCGAGGAAATCCGAATAGTCGACCGGACTGTAGGCGGCAGAATACGTATGGACGATCGTATCGCCGCCCCGGATCTCCGTTGGCCCTCCCGCCCCCCAGATACTTTGGGCATCTGTCGTGGCGAACGCGAGGGCGTAGTTCAAAGCCAAGGAGGGATCCTCCGCGTGGCGGATGCGCCATGAAATAGCTTATGCAAAAATGCTCGAACACAGTTCCACTCACCGCATTATGCATCAAGTCACGGTTTTGTTATCCTCTCGACAATTCTGGACCTGAATCTGTCAATCTGGCGCCCGACGGCTGCCACGTGGCATTTCCTCTTCCGGCTGCTCGCCCATCCTTCGGTGGGACACATATTCTCACAGCAGAATTCGCCGGATCTCGCCCCTACAACACGAGATGGCGCTCCCGGAATCTCGCTGATGGGGCGTGGAAACTGGCGATTTCTGTGCACATCAGGGCCGCGAGCGCGACGCGATGCGGGACGATTGAGCGTCGCCCGGCGATTTCTCCCTAGACTCGACCAGCCCAGGCTCGGACTATGCCGGGCGAGAAAAACTGGGATGCCTGAAATATCGCCCTCATAAGGGCAAGCGTCGGATACCCTTTGTGCACAAACGGTATTCTAATGGTGAAGTCCGCCCCGCACACGGCGAAGGATCGGGTGGATCAAGCGGCTGGCCGCGGAGCGGATTGCATCCTTGCGATCGGGATCGACGGGGCGGCCGCCAATAGTCGGCGTGCCGGGATGCCTCCGCGGGACGGTGCGACGGGAGATGGCGATGTCAGAGTTTACGTTCGACGGCCCCTTCGGCCATATCGAGGTCTATGGCTACCCGGCCGGGGGCGGCGGAGGGTTTTCCGGCCTTTCCCTCAACTTCCTCGACGACACGACAGCCGCAGACCTCACCCTCGAACCGGTCCTGCGCATCGAGCCGTCCGAGTTCGAGCATATCCTCGCGACCGACGGCGTCACCGGCCTCACGGCGTACCATTTCGCCTTTCAGGCGACCGTTCCCGGCGGGACCATCCTGATCAGGAGCTACACGAGTAGCGAGTGGCAGGTCGATCACATCGCAACGTTCGCCGACGGCACGTCGCTCGATCTCTACGATGTCCAGGACTTCACCATCGGCACCCTCTGGAGCGACCGCGTCGTCTCGGGTGCGGGACCACTGGGGGTCGACTGGGCACTCGGGTTCGACGGGAGTGACACTCTCGTCGGCGGCGACAACGACGCCATCCTGGCCGGCGGATGGGAGGGCGAGGACCGATACGAGTTCGCCGCACCGCCGGACGGATCGACACGCCATTATGCCGTCGTCGACGAGTGGCAGGGCGACTTCCGCGTCAGCAGTGCGCGGATCGCCGTCTCCGGCGTGTCACCCGACGAGATGAGGCTGCAATACGGCCAGCTCGATGCGTTTGCCGGCGTCGAATATGGAGACGATCCCGACCGGAAGGACCTTGGCCTCATCTTCGGGTCGGGCCTCGAGGTCACGGTCGTCGACCTGGACCGGCTCGACTACCACCCCGAGCAGACGCTGCTCGTCGAATTCGACGACGGAACCGTCATCGATCTCCTGTCGATGCCCGTCATCCTCACCGGCGAGGGCGTCGACACGCTCGCCGGAACCCATCTCGACGACAGGATCGTCAGCCGGCCGGCCGACGAGATCCTCGACGGCATCACCGGGCACGACACCTACGTCTTCGACGGGGCGTTCGGCCACGACACCCTCGCCGGATCCGGGGCCGGACGCGACCCCGGCGACGCTGCCCAGGGCATGTCGACCGTCGAGTTCGGCGCGGGGATCCGTGCCGAGGATCTCGCCTTCCATGTCTCGGGTCGCGATATCGTCATCGAGGTCGCAGGGGGCTCGTCGCTCACCCTCGCCGGCGCATACGACACCGATCTCGGCGCGATCGCGGCGGACCTCATCGAGATCAGGCTTGCCGACGGGACCGTCGTCGACCTCACCGAGCAGACGATGTCGCGCATCGAGGTCGGCGCGGACACACCCACCATCCGCGCCCTCCCCGGCGCCGACCTGATCCTCAGCGACGATGCCGCCAACTGGATCGACGGTGCGGCAGGCGACGACACGATCCAGGGCGGACCGGGCGACGACAACCTCATGGGCGGCGACGGTGCCGACAGCCTGTCCGGCGGCCTCGACGACGACCGGCTGGCGGGCGGACTTGGCAACGACGAGCTCGACGGTGGCCGCGGCGACGATCGCCTCGTCGGCGAGGGCGGCAAGGACACCATCCACGGCGGCTCCGGGAACGACCACGCGCAGGGCGGTGCGGGCGCCGACCTGATCTTCGGCGACGGCGGCGACGACACGCTCACCGGCGACGAGGGCCGTGACACCATCGACGGCGGGCGCGGCAACGACCGGATCGGCGGCGGCGACGCGCCGGACCTCCTGATGGGCGACGTCGGCAACGACACGCTGACCGGGGGCTTCGACTTCGACACGCTGATCGGCGGCCGGGGCGATGACCTGTTGCGCAGCTCGGCGCCCCGGGGCGCCTCGGACCTTTCCGGCGACGACATGAGCGGCGGCAACGGGAACGACTCGCTGATCGGCGACGCTGGCGACGACAGCCTTTCCGGCGGTCGCCAGGACGACGCGCTCCATGGCGGACGGGGCGACGACACGCTGCGGGGCAACCAGGACGCCGACCGCCTCTCCGGCGAGGACGGCATGGACTCGCTCGACGGTGGCAAGGGCACCGACACACTCGACGGCGGCGGGGGAGACGACACGCTGGTCGGCAACGACGGCGACGACGTCCTCCTCGGCGGCGAGGGTAGCGACCACCTCGTCGGCGGCGCGGGCCGGGACCGCCTCACCGGCGGCCGGGCGGGCGACATCTTCGGCTTCTCGAAGGCGGACGATTCGGCGCCCGGAGCGGCCGACGTCATCACCGATCTTTCGAGCCGCGACCGGATCAACCTGCAGCGGATCGATGCGGATACGACCGAGGCGGGCGACCAGCACTTCGTCTTCGTGGACCACTTCAGCCACTCGGCCGGCGAGCTCACCGCAAGCGTTCAGGACGACCTGACGATCCTGCGCGGCGACACCGACGGCGACGGCTCGGCGGACTTCATGGTCCGCCTTCTCCACTTCACCGATCCGCTCGACCACATCGTCCTGCTGTAGCCCTCCGTCGGCGCGGTGCCGATCCGGGGATCGGCCCTGCCCCGTGGCGGCCCTACCGGACGCCGCGACGGTTGACGGGACCGCCGGCGTTGAGACCGACGCCCGGCCTGATGCCGACACCGGGCGCACCCGCGCCGACGCCCGGCGCGACACCGATTCCCGGAGCGCCGACACCGGGGCGCGCGACACAGCCGACCGGGACACCCGGCGCCGTGCAATAGGCGACGGCCGGGGCCGGGCGGCGGACGACGCAGCCGACCGGAACGCCGGGACCCGTGCAGTAGACCACGGCCGCAGCCGGCCTGGGCGCCACAACGACGCCAAACGCAGCGCCGGCGCCGGCCAGCAGCACGAGGGACAAGGCGGCCTTGGCGACCCGAAGCCGCGCGCTCATCGGAAACTGCATGGATGGACCTTCGAGGAGTTACGGTGAGGCACCGGGGGAGGTTCCCGGGTGCCAGCATCGTCCCGCCCCGACAACGTCACATTCTGGACCACCCGGCGGGCGGCGCCGCGCGCATCAGCGCCCTGGCATCTCCGCCATCGCGGCGCGCGCCATGTCCGCGATCGCGGTGCGCGCCATGTCCGCCATGGTGGCGAACGTGGTCGCGAGCGATTGGGCGACCGCATCCTCGAACTTCGCGGTCACGCTGATGCGCTGCGGGCCGCGTTCGATGAGGCCGGCCTCCGCCGCGTCCCGCACCAGCGTCGACACATGGCTGCGCGACACGTGCGTCAGCCCGGCGATCTTCGTGATGTTGAAGGTAAAACCCGCGGCGCGCTCCTCAGGCGGCAGGTCGAGATGGGCGAGGTAGAGGTGCATCGCGATGTACTCCCCACCATCGCGGCCGATGAAGATCGCGAGGGCGGGCGCGCTGTCGAGCGGCCGAAAGCCGCTGATGATGTGCTTTCGCGCCAGGCGGGCGAACCCGGTCAGGAACGCCGGGTTCTGGATGCGCGCCAGAGCAGCCGTCCCGGACGGCGAGACCTTCGCCAGCGCGGTCATGCCGAACGCCAGCCGCTCGGCGCACAGCCGGTTCATGCGCTCGGACGGTTCGTAGACGACGGCCTTGCCCCGCACCGCCTCGCCCACGCGCGTGAGGAACCCGGTGTGGCGCATGAACTCGAAGATCGCCCGTGCGCGGCCCCGGCTCATCTCGCCGTGGGCGGTGAGGTGTTCGCAGAAGCGGTTGACGGTGAGCCCCGGCCCGCAGTCCACCTTGCGCTCCGCATCGAGGGACATCGCCGTCCAGAACGCGAGGCGGCGCGCCTTGTCGCCGAGCACGAAGCGCCGCAGCCCTTCGCCGGCCTGCTGCTGGGTCAGGGTGACGAACAGCTCGTGGATCGCCCGGGTCAGCGCGGGGTGGGACCGGATCGCGTCGATTTCGCCCTCCAGCCCGGGGGCGACCAGCATCGGACCGGCGGCTGCCGCGGTGCCCTCGTCGAATTCCACCAGGGCCGAGGCCATACGTTCATCCCCTGCGACGTCTCGTGAACGCAGGATCCCGCGCCCGCCCGATCGGCCGCGCCGAAATCCAGGGTTCCGATCATCGCGGCCTCATCCAGAGATACCAGCCAATCCCCCGCCGCGATAGCGTCGCCACCGGTTGTGCTCAGCATCACACCGGGCAATTCACGTCTCCGGCTGCCCGCCGCCGGCTCCCGAACGCGAGGCGCACACGCCAGGATTGCTGCGCGATCGGCGACGATGGGTAGCGAACCGCGGGGACACGTCACGCGACCCCACCCGTCATTGGCAACTCTACGTCGTACCATTGTCGTTCGCCGGCAAATATCGTCAGGCAATTCAAGGGACCGGCGTCCGGCGACTATGCTCGCCAGCACAGCGGCCCCCGCCGCCGCCTCTTAGCTCGCAGTCGGAGCAGCGCCGCACTGGCGCCCCGACACAGCGACAGGAGAAGAGGCCATGGCCGAGAATACGATCATCGGTTCCAACAACAGCGAGACGATCATCGGCGAAGCGACCGACGACCTGATCAAGGGTCTGGGCGGCGACGACACGATCGAGGCCCGCGACGGCGACGACGACCTGCGCGGCGGCGACGGCAACGACTCGCTGATCGGCGACAAGGGCGACGACACCATGCAGGGCGGCGCCGGCGCCGACGAGATGGAGTGGAACAACGGCGACGGCAACGACCTGATGATCGGCGGCCGCGGACGCGACACCGCCGAGGTCAACGGCTCGGAGACCGAAGGAGACGCGTTCGAGATCAGCGCGATCCCGCGCGGCGTCTTCTTCGAGCGCACCAACCTCGGCCCGTTCAACATCCTCATCCAGGAGACGGAGTTCCTCGAGGTGAACGGGCTGGGCGGCGACGACACCATCGACGCCAGCGCCCTCCCCGCGGGTCTCATCCGGCTGGAGCTCGACGGCGGCGAGGGCAACGACCTCCTCATCGGCAGCCAGGGCAACGACATCCTGGAAGGCGAGGTCGGCGACGACACCATGGAAGGTGGCGCCGGCAACGACATCATGAAGTGGGACGACGGCGACGGCTCCGACCTGATGGACGGCGGCGCCGGCAAGGATACCGCCGTCGTCGAGGGCTCCGAGCAGCAGGGCGACGCGTTCGAGATCAACTCGGTGCCGGACGGCGTCCTCTTCGAGCGCACCAACCTCGTCCCCTTCTCCATCGACATCGTCAACACCGAGACGCTCGAGGTGAGCGGCCTGGGCGGCAACGACACCATCGACGCCAGCGGCCTGGAGGCGGGCGACATTCGCCTTCGCATGTCCGGCGGCGAGGGTAACGACCTCCTCATCGGCAGCGACGGCGCCGACCGCCTCGTCGGCGACGAAGGCAACGACGTCATGCGGTCCGGCCTCGGCAACGACCTCATGATCTGGAACGACGGCGACGGGTCCGACCGCATGAACGGCGGCCGCGGCTTCGACATCGCGGTCGTCAACGGCTCCGAAGAGGCCGGCGACGCCTTCAAGGTGACCTCGGCCGGCGACACGGTCTTCTTCGAGCGCACCAACTTCGGCAATTTCACTCTGACCATCGTCAACACCGACAAGCTCAGCGTGAACGGCCTCGGCGGCAACGACACGCTGGACGCCAGCGAGCTGCAGGCCGGCCTCATCGCGGTCGAGGCGCGCGGCGGCGACGGCAACGACCTCCTCATCGGCAGTCAGGGCGACGACCTCCTCGTCGGCGACCGCGGCGACGACGTCATGCGCGGCGGCGACGGCAACGACCGCATGGTGTGGAACAACGGCGACGGCTCGGACACCATGAACGGCGGCTGGGGCGACGACACCGCCGAGGTGAACGGCTCGAACGACGCCGGCGATCTCTTCAAGGTCAGCTCCGCGGGCGGCAACGTCCTGTTCGAGCGCGTCAACTTCGGCAACTTCTCGATCGACATCCGCAACACCGAAGTCCTCGAGGTGAACGGGCTCGGCGGCGACGACACCATCAACGCCAGCGACCTCGGCGCCGGACTGATCGCGCTGAAGGCCTCCGGTGGCGACGGCAACGACTACCTGATCGGAAGCGACGGCGACGACACCCTCGTCGGCGACCGCGGCGACGACACCATGCGCGGCGGCGACGGCGACGACACCATGGTCTGGAACAACGGCGACGGTTCCGACGTCATGAACGGCGGCGACGGCATCGACACCGCCGAGGTCAACGGCTCGAACGACGCCGGCGACGTCTTCGAGGTCCGCTCCGACGGTGCGAACGTCATTTTCGAGCGCACCAACTTCGGCAACTTCTCGCTCGACATCCGCAACACGGAAATCCTCGACCTCAACGGTCTTGGGGGCGACGACACCATCGACGCCAGCGCGCTGGCCAACGAGGACGTCGCGGTGGACGCGTCCGGCGGCGCCGGCAACGACCTCCTCATCGGCAGCGAGAGCAACGACACCCTCGCCGGTGATGCCGGCAACGACACGCTGGTCGGCTTCCGCGGCAACGATACGATGCTCGGCGGCGACGGCGACGACCTGATGGTCTGGAACAATGGCGACGGCTCCGACCTGATGGACGGCGGCGACGGCATCGACACCGCACAGGTCAACGGCTCCGACACCGCCGGCGACGAGTTCGTCGTCAGCACCAACGGCGAGAACGTCTTCTTCGAGCGCGTCAACTTCGGCAACTTCTCCCTCGACATCCGCAACTCCGAGATCCTGGAGCTGAACGGCGGCGCGGGCGACGACTCGATGGACGCCCGCGAGCTCGAGGCGGGCCAGATCGCCCTGACCGAGAACGGCGGCGACGGCAACGACCTCCTCGTCGGCAGCCAGGGCGACGACGTCCTCGCCGGTGACGCCGGCAACGACACGCTCGTCGGCTTCCGCGGCGACGACACCATGAACGGCGGCGACGGCGACGACCTGATGGTCTGGAACAACGGCGACGGCTCCGACCTCATGGACGGCGGCGACGGCAACGACACCGCACAGGTCAACGGCTCCGACACCGCCGGCGACGAGTTCTCGGTCGTGTCGGTCGGCGGGGAGATCACCTTCGCGCGGACCAACTTCGGCGAGTTCACGATCGACATCGACAACACCGAGACGCTGGAAGTGAACGGCCTCGGCGGCGACGACAGGATCGACGCCCGCGACCTCGGTCCCGACGACATCGCCTTCCGGGCCTTCGGCGGCGAGGGCAACGACCAGATCTTCGGCGGCAACGGCGACGACCTGATCTCCGGCGGTGCGGGCGACGACACCATGTTCGGCAACGACGGCGCGGACACCTTCGTCTACGAGGAAGGCGCCGACGTGATCCAGGACTTCCAGGCCGGGATCGACGTGGTCCAGGCCGAGGGCATCGGCGACGCGGTGTTCCTCCAGGATGGCGACGACGTGGTGATCGACTTCGGCGACGGCAACACGCTGACGCTGGAGAACCAGCTCCTCACCAACCTCAGCGATGCCGACTTCCTGATCTGAAGCCTGCGTCCCGACACGACGAAGCTGCGCCGGTCCTCCGGCGCAGCTTCACGCGTTCGTGCCGGCCCGCGCGCGTCCGATAGTGCGGCGGGCCGGGTTCCAGCGCGGCGGCTCGTGGTCAGGCCTCCACCGTGCCGATCCGCGCCACGGCGTCCTTCAGCCGGTCGCCGGTCCGCAGGCCCAGCCCGACCGCGGCCGGGTTGACGAACGAGACGATGCCATTCTCCCACATGTCCGCGGCATCGCCGATGCGCCCTGTGGTATGCGCGACCGTCGCTCCGGCGACGCCCCTCTCCTCCAGCATGGCGAGGGCTGCGACGCCCGCCCGGTCCTTGCCGACTCCGGCGTCGTTGAAGACGACGCACGTCAGCGGCACCCGGAGCGCGATCTCTCCCGAGCTGGTGCCCCCGTGCGACCCGGATACGACGATGGCTCCGGCGTCCCCGTCCTCCACCTTGGTGATCGAATCCATGAGGATCACAGGGCGGCCGGCCGTCGTGGCAACGGTCTGTTTCAGCATGCCCGCCTCGCCCCGCGGCGGCCGGGCGACGGGCCGGGTTGCGGCGGCCGGCTCACTGCGGCAGTCTCCCGACGGCTCTTCCCGGCGGCGCCTGCAAGGCATGACGCCTCGCCCGGTCCGGCGCGCGCCGCGCGGCTCAACCGGTGCGCAGGCCGCCATAGGCCTGCCATGTGATGCCCGCCAGGAACCCCGCGTCGACCGGAATGTTCACACCGGTGACGGCGGACGAATCCGGTCCCAGCAGCCAGGCGACGACCCGGCCGATCTCGCCCGGCTCCACCAGCCGCTGCAGGGCGGCGCCCCGGATCAGATCGTCCGCGACGAGGACGCCATGCTGCAGGCCCGCCTCCAGCGCCGGCGTGCGGGTGAAGCCCGGGGAGACGGCGTTAACGCGCACGCCCTTCGGGCCCCACTCGGCGGCGAGCGTCGCCGTCAGGCTGATCACCGCCGCCTTGGCCGGCGCGTAGCCGTGCACGGGCGCCGACGACGACCCCACCACCGAAGCGATGTTGACGATCGAACCGCCGCCCCGGGCGGCCATCCGCGGCCCGACCGCGCGGCACATCACGAACGTGCCGCGAAGGTCGACGGCCATCTCCCTGTCCCAGTCCTTCATCTTGAGACGCTCGGGCGGGTGCATCCGCCCCAGGATGCCGGCCGCGTTGACGAGGCCGGCGACCGGCCCGTGACGCTCCTCGACCGCGGCCACCGCGGCCTCGACGGCATCCTCGTCGGACACGTCCACCGGATCGGGCCAGACGGTCCACGCGGTCCCGTCCGGCGCGCCGCCGGCGATGTCGAAGACGACGGGGCGGAAGCCGCGCCCGGCAAGCACCGCGGCAGTGGCGGAACCGATCCCGCTCAGACCGCCGGTGACGATGACGAGCGGCGCCTCGCCGTCGGTCGCGTCGGCCATGCTCACGCCTCGACCGAGAGCGCGGCACCCCGGTGCGCCACGGCAGGGATCGACTGGAAGGCCTCGACCACCAGAGAGACCGGCTCGCGGCCCGGCGCAGCGCAGAACCTCTCGATGCCGTCGTAGGCGGCCGCCGGCACGCCCTCCTCGGCGCCGATGCGCCGGACCATCCGGGAGACCTCGTCCCACGAATAGGAGTAGTCCGCCGCCGTCATCGGCTTCTCGTGCGTCACCATGTTGCCGTCGACCGTCGCCTCGAGGCGGCAGCTCAGCACCGGGACGGAGGTGTCGGCGACCAGCTCGATCCGCGACTCCAGGGCGTTCACCTCGGGGTCGTC
Source organism: Acuticoccus sediminis (assembly GCF_003258595.1). Classification (NCBI taxonomy): domain Bacteria; kingdom Pseudomonadati; phylum Pseudomonadota; class Alphaproteobacteria; order Hyphomicrobiales; family Amorphaceae; genus Acuticoccus; species Acuticoccus sediminis. The sequence goes on along the minus strand of NZ_QHHQ01000007.1, from coordinate 311,051 downwards.
GTAGCGTGTCATCAGCGCCATCGTGGGCGTGCCGCGCACCAGCGCGAGGGCGATGCAGAACGGAATGCTCATCAATGTGCCGGAGATCGAGTTGAACGGTCCCTTCGCGTCCATCCCCGCATAGCCGCACTCGTAGGGGTTCATGTAGACGCGCACGGTCTCCGGGATGCCGATCTTCTGGCGCAGTTCCAGCGCGGCGGTCACCGGCGTCTGGTTGAAGGCGCAGACCGGGAAGGGCTTGAACGCGACCCGCATGGTCTGCCAGTCCCGGCCGAGCTTCGCGGCGAGCGCGGCGGTGTCGCAGTCGCGCCGCGCGTACGCGCGGACGAGGCCCTTCGGCCCCTCGAATGCGCCGGGCGCGGATACGGAGCCGGCCGCCGCGAGCGTCGCCGCGGTCAGGCCGACCTGGCCGGAAACGCCGACCTGATAGCGCCACTCGTCCGTGCCGTCGACGAAGGACTGGAGCAGCCCGCCCGCGAAGGACGCCGCGTTGGCGAGAGCCGCGGCACACCGGTCGGCGGAGAGCCCCATCAGCCGGGCGGCCGCCGCGGCCGCGGCGATCGGACCGTAGAGCGTCGACGCGCGGAAGCCGACCGGCGTCGTGTCGACGGCGTACGTCTCCTCGAACAGGCCGCCCGCCTCGTAGCCGGCGACGAGGGCCGGGATGACGTTCGCCTGGTCGTAGCGCCCGCTCTCCAGCATCGCCGTCAGCATCGGGATGACGATGGCGCCGAGGTGGGCGGCGCCGCACGCGTCCTCCTGCGCGCGGCCATGGAAGAGCGCGGCGTTGGCGAGCATCGCGCCGGCCAGCGAGACCTTTCGCCCGTCCGCGAGTAGCGTCGCCGGGCCGCCGCCGTCGACCGCCATCACCGCCTCGCGCGCGACCGGCGCGTAGGGCGTCGGGTGGCAGCCGAGGCCGATGCCGTAGCCGTTGAGAAGGCAGGCGTGCGCCTTGTCGTTCACCTCCTCCGGCAGCGCGGAAACGTCGAGCGACGCGACGAAGGCGCCGAGCGTCGCGGCAAGGCTCGCAGGTGGGCTCACGCCCGCGGACGGGCTCGCGGATGGGCTCATGGTGTCCTCCCGTGGTGTTGTTGTTGGTGATCCGAAGCCACGGACAAAAATGATGATTGACCCATCAGTCACAATTGCGCAAGCATAGTGAAAACATCGTGCCCGAATGGGCCGGCCGTGCCCAGCGCACGGACCAATGGGAGGGATGGGCATGAGCGGGGACGGCTTTGCCGGGCGCGTTGTCGTGGTGACGGGCGGCGCCAGCGGAATTGGACTCGCCACCGCGGGTCACCTGGCCCGGAACGGCGCCCGCGTCGTCGTCGCCGACCGCAACGGGACGGCGGCCGAGCGCGCAGCGGAGGCGATCGGCGGCGTGGCGTACACGCTCGACGTTCGCGACCCCGCCGCCATCGAGAATTTCGCCGCGTCGGTGGAGGCGAATGTCGGCCCGGTCGCCGGCGTCGTCACATCGGCCGGGATCGTCCAGCCGCCGCATCGCCCCGCCGACCTCGGCGTCGAGCTCTACGACGACATTTACGAGATCAACCTGCGCGGCACGTACCTCACCCTGCGCGCGTTCGCGCCGCCGATGATGGCGCGCGGCGCGGGATCGATGGTCACGATCAGCTCCGTCACAGCCGAACGCTCGGTGCCGCTCCACGCCTACGCACCGATGAAGGCCGCCGTCAGCAACCTGACGATGGGTCTCGCCGGGGAGTGGGGCCGCAGCGGCATCCGCGTCAACGCGGTGCTGCCGGGATACACGCGGACACCCGCTCTCCAGGCGCAGATCGACGGCGGCCACCGCGACCCGGAACGCCTCGCCGCCGCTTCGACGCTCGGCCGGATGGTGGAGACCGACGAGGTCGCGAGCGCCGTCGCCTTCCTGCTCTCGGACGCGGCGTCCGGGATCACCGGCGTCAACCTCCCGGTCGACGCCGGCTTCTTCTGCGCCGGCTCCTGGGCGCCCTACGGCGGAGTGAGGGAGGCTTTCGCGGCGAAAAATGACTAACGCATCACGAGTCGTGACCAAGGGCGGCACCCCCCATGGATAGATCCGAGCTCGAAACCCTCTATCGCCGGATGCTCGTCATCCGCCGCAGCGAGGAACGGTTGCAGAAGCTCTTCGCCGACGGCGAGGTGCCAGGCTTCCTGCACCTCTCCATCGGCCAGGAAGCGGTGCCCACGGGCGTCTCGCATCACCTGACGGACCGCGACACCGTCTCCTCCAACCACCGCGGTCACGGCCATACGCTCGCCAAGGGCGTCGATCTCACCGGGTTCTTTGCCGAGATCATGGGCCGCGCCACGGGGCTCTGCAAAGGGCGCGGCGGGTCGATGCACGTCGCCGACCTCTCCAAGGGCATGCTCGGGGCCAATGGGATCGTCGGCGCAGGCATCCCGATCACCACCGGGAGCGCGCTGGCGCTCAAGATGCAGGGCGGTGGGCACGTCGCGGCCGTCTACTTCGGCGACGGGGCCCTCGCCGAGGGCGTCGTGCACGAGTGCTTCAACATCGCCGCCCTCTGGTCGCTGCCGGTGCTCTTCGTGTGCGAGAACAACGGCTGGTCGGAGTTCAGCCCGACCGAGCGCCAGCTCGCCACCCGGCTCGACAGGCTCGCAGCGGCGTTCTCGATCACCTACCGCGGCGTCGACGGCAACCGCGTCGAGGAGGTCGCCGAGACGGCCGGCGCGCTGATCGCCGGGATGCGCGAGACGCCTGCGCCCGCGATCCTCGAATGCGCCACCACGCGTGTGCGCGGCCACTTCGAGGGCGACCGCCAGGACTACCGGGACGCGGCCGAGATCGACGACCTCGACGCCCGCGACCCGCTGCGCCTCGCCGCCGACGGCCTGATCGCCGCCGGAACCGCCGAGGCGTGGTTCGCCGGCACGCTCGCCGAGGTCGACGCCGAGATCGAGGCCGCGGTCGCGGCCGCCCGGTCCGCACCCGACGCGGATCCGGCCGGGATGCTGTCCGACGTCTACACGGTGGAGGCCTGACGATGGCCGAGGTTCGGTTCGGCAAGGCCCTCAACCAGGCGCTCTCCGACGCGATGGCGGCGGACGAGCGCGTCTTCGTCATCGGCGAGGACGTCGGCGCCGCGGGCGGCTCGTTCAAGGTGACGCGTGACCTGATGGCGACTTATCCCGGCCGCGTCCTCGACGCGCCGATCGCCGAGGCGTCCATCGTCGGCATCGCCGTCGGCGCGGCCCTCACCGGCATGCGGCCCGTCGCCGAGATCATGTTCATGGACTTCATCACGCTGTCGATGGACATGCTGGTCAACCAGGCGGCCAAGGCGCGCTCGATGTTCGGCGGCCAGGGGTCGGTGCCGATGGTGCTGCGTACGCCGCACGGCGGCGGCCTCAACGCCGGCCCGCAGCACTCGCAGTGCCTCGAGGCGTGGCTCGCCCACGTCCCCGGCCTCAAGGTCGTCTGCCCGGCGACGCCGGCGGACGCCTACGCCCTCCTGCGTGCCGCGATCGAGGACCCGGACCCCGTCATCGTGGTCGAGAACAAGGCGCTCTACGCCATGAAGGGCGACCTCGCCGAGACGCCCGAGCCCGTCGAGATCGGCCGTGGTCGCATCGTCCGCGAGGGGCGGGACGCCACGATCGTCGCCTACGGCGCGACGGTCGGCCTCGCCACCGCCGCCGCGGCGACGCTCGCGGACGACGGTATCGCGGCTGAGGTCGTCGACCTGCGCTCGATCCAGCCCTGGGACGAGGCGCTCGTCCTCGAGAGCCTGTCGCGCACTCACAACCTCGTCGTCGCGCACGAGGCGGTGGAGTCCTTCGGCGTCGGCGCGGAGATCGCCGCGCGCATGGCCGACGTCGGCTTCGACGAGCTCGACGGGCCCATCGTCCGCGTCGGCGCTCCGTTCGCCCCCTCCCCCTTCGGCCGCACGCTCGAGGCCGCCTATCGCCCGGATGCAGCGCGCATCGCCGCCGCCGTGCGCCGCTCACTTTCCTGAGGACCCCCGATGAGCCCGATCGACATCACCCGCGACGGCGCCGTCGCTACCCTGACCATCAACCGTCCCGAGACGCTCAACGCCATCGACGTCCCGACGATCAAGGCCTTCCACGCCGCGCTCGACGAGGTCGAGGCCGACGACGGCGTGCGCGTGGTCCTCTTCACCGGGGCGGGCCGCGCGTTCATCGCGGGCGGCGACATCGCCGACCTCAATTCGCGCCAGGGCCTGGCGCACTATTCCGAGTTTGCCGAGGACATCCACCGGCTGTTCCGCCGCATCGAGATTTTCGACAAGCCGACCGTCGCCGCCGTCAACGGCTTCGCGCTGGGCGGCGGGACGGAGATCCTGCTCGCGATCGACATCCGCATCCTCTCGGACAAGGCCCGGCTCGGCCTGCCGGAGATCAACCTCGGCCTCTTCCCCGGCGCGGGCGGGACACAGCGCATCATCCGCCAGCTCCCGCTGTGCCGGGCGAAGGAGATCATGTTCACCGGCGACATGCTGTCCGCCGACGAGGCCGTCGCGGTCGGGCTCGCCAACCGCGTCGTCCCGCATGACACGCTGATGAGCGAGGCGATGGCGACCTGCGAGAAGATCGCCTCCAAGTCGCCGCTGACGCTGAAGCTGCTGAAGCGCACGCTGGTGGCCGGGGGCGACATGCCGCTCGCCGCCGCCCTCGCCCACGAACAGGCGATGATCGGCCTCGTGCTCGACGCGGCCGACGCGCACGAAGGTTGCTCGGCCTTCCTCGAGAAGCGGGCTCCCTCCTTCAAGGGCGTCTGACATGGCCGACCTCGTGATGCCCAAGCTCGGCCTGACGATGACGGAGGGCCTGCTGCGGGAATGGCGCATCGCGGCGGGCGAGGCCTTCAAGGCCGGCGACGTCGTCTTCACCGTCGAGACAGACAAGGTGGCGAACGAGATCGAGGCGGACGCCGACGGCGTCCTCGCCGAGGTGCTCGTGCCCGAAGGCGAGACCGTCCCGGTCGGCACTCCTGTGGCGCGCCTCGCTGGCGGGGCCGTCTCCCGACCGATGTCCGCCGCGCCCCGTGCCGCGCCGCCGCCGGCACCGGGCGGGCGCATCGTCGCGACGCCGCTCGCGCGCCGACTGGCGGCGGCCGCGGGGATCGACCTCGCCGCCCTCGTCGGGTCCGGCGCGAACGGCCGCATCAAGGCCGCCGACGTCGAGGCCGCGAGCGCCGACGCCCGGCCGGCCGCACCGGAGGCCGTCCCCACCGCTCCGCAAGCGACGGCCACGCTGCCGGGCGCCGTCCGCGAAATAGACCCCGGCCCGGCACGCCTCGCCACGGCGCGCCGCGTCGCCGCCGCCCGGCGCGACATCCCCGACTTCAGCGTCAGCCACACGGCCGACGTCGCCGACCTCATGGCGCTGCGCGAGACGCTGAACGCCGCGGACGGCCGTCCCCGGGTCTCGGTGACGCACATGCTGATCCGCGCGCTCGGCATCGCGCTCGCCGAGATGCCGGGCATGAACCGCGTCTGGGCCGGCGAGACGATCCTCGCCTACGCCACCGCCGACGTCGGCATGGTGACCGAAACGCCGGACGGGCTGCGCATCCCGATCGTGCGCGACGCCGGCGGGCTCAGCCTCGACGCGATCGCCGCCGCCGCCGCCGGCCTCGCCGCGCGCGCCCGCGCCGGGGCACTCTCGGCGCAGGACGTCGGCGGCGGCGTCGTCGCGGTCTCCAACGTCGGCATGTTCGGCGTCACGGCCATGACCCCCATCATCAATCCGCCGCACGCGATGATCCTCGGCGTCGGCGCCGACCGGCCCGTGTTCCGCCCCGACGCGGACGGCCGCCCGGCGCTCCGCCGCGAGCTCGCCCTCACCCTCGTCTGCGACCACAGGGTCATCGACGGCGCGGAGGCCGCCCGCTTCCTCGCCGCCGTCGTCCGGATCCTGGAAACCCCCGTCAACCTGCTGCGGCCGCCCCGGCTGGCGGCGTAGGAGCCCCCATGGATTTCACCCTCTCCGAAGAACAGGGCCTGATCATCGACACCGCCCGCAAGGTCGGCGCCGCGTTCGGCCCGGACTACTGGCGCGAGAAGGACGCCACCAAGTCCTACCCGAGCGAATGCTGGCAGGCGATCTGCGACGCGGGGCTCGCCGGAGCGAACCTGCCTGAGGAGCACGGCGGCGGCGGCCTCGGCATGGTGGAGACCGCGCTCATCATCGAGGAGCTGTGCGCGGCGGGCGCGGGGGCGACGCTCGGCCAGATCTTCATGCTGAACCCGATCTTCGGCGGCGTCGCGATCTCCAAGTACGGCAGCGAGCGGATGAAGCGCGAGTGGCTGCCGAAGCTGTGCTCGGGCGAGATGTCGTTCTGCATGGCGCTGACCGAGCCGGGCGCCGGCACCAACTCGCTGGAGCTCGAGACCACGGCGCGCAAGGACGGCAACGGCTGGCGCGTCAACGGCCAGAAGATCTGGATCACCGGGGTGCCGCAGGCGCACAAGATGCTGGTCGTCGCCCGAACCACCCCCGTGAAGGACGCGCCGAAGAAGACCCACGGCATCTCCCTCTTCATGATCGACGTCGAGCGCGAGGGCCTCACCCACACCTCGATCGACAAGCTCGGCACCAACACGCTGCCGTCGAGCCAGGTGTTCTTCGACGACGTGCGCGTCGACGGCGACGAGCTGATCGGCACCGAGGACGAGGGCTGGACCCAGCTCCTCGACGTCCTCAACACCGAGCGGATCGTCACCACCGCCGCGCTGGTCGGCGCCGGGCGCCTGGCGATCCGCCTCGCGGTGGACTTCGCCAAGGAGCGCACGGTGTTCCGGAAGACGCCGATCGGCGCCTACCAGGCGATCCAGTTCCCCCTCGCCCAGGGCTGGGCCGAGCTGGAGGCGGCCCGCCTCCTCAACCTCAAGGCCGCCTCGCTGTTCGACAACGGGCTTGCGTTCGGGTCGGAGAGCAACGCGGCCAAGCTGATCGCGAGCCAGGCCGCCTCGCGCGTCGCCGAGCAGGCGATGCAGACGATGGGCGGCATGGGCTATTCGAAGGAGATGCACGTCGAGCGGCTGTGGCGCGACGCCCGCCTCTTCCGCTTCGCGCCGATCTCGGAGGAGATGATCCTCAACTACATCGCCACCGCCAATCTCGGCCTGCCGCGGTCCTACTGATGCGCAACCTGTCGACCCAGCTCGATTTCCATGCCCGCGTCCGCCCCGACGCGGAGGCCCTCGTCTATGCCGGCCAGCGGATCACGTGGCGGGGACTGCAGGAGCGCGTGCGGCAGACGGCGGCGGGGCTCGCCGCCGCCGGCGTCGGCGCGGATACCATCGTCGCGCTGATGATGAAGAACTCGGCCGCGACCATCGAGCTGCTGTACGCCATCAGCCATCTCGGCGCGGTCTCGCTGCCGCTCAACTTCCGCCTCTCCACCGACGAGGTGCGCTACATCGTCGGGCACGCCGGCGCCGCGCTGATCGTCGCCGACGACGCCTACCGCGACACCCTCGCCGACATGCCGGTGCCGGTGCACCACCTCGACGAGGCGGCGCAGCGCGACAGCCGGGCCGCCTTCGGCGGTCACGGCGAGCGGCCGGCGGCGACGCGGCGCGACAGCGGCGACCTCTTCCGCCTGATGTACACGTCCGGGACGACGGACCGGCCGAAGGGCGTCACCCACACCTACGAGAGCTTCGAGGCCAAGAACGTCGACCTCGCCATCGCGCTCGGCCTGTCCGCGTCCGACCGCCTGCTCGTGGTGGGGCCGCTCTACCACGTCGGCGGATGCGACCTGCCGGGCCTCGCGGTGCACATGATGGGCGGCACGATGGTCCTGCAGCGCGACTACGACGCGGCCGCCGTGCTGTCGGCGATCGCGGCGGAGGCGATCACCGGCGTCTGGCTCGCGCCGGTCATGATGGCCGGCCTTCTGGAGCTCGACCGGTCCGCGGTGGGCGACGTGTCCAGCCTCAGATGGTGCATCGCAGGTGGCGAGCGGACGCCGGCGACGCGAATCCGCGCCTTCGCCGAGGCCTTCCCCTCCGCCCGCTACGTCGACGCCTACGGCATGACCGAGACCGTCTCCGGCGACACGCTGATGGAGGCGGGCTACGAGCTGGACAAGATCGGCTCGGTCGGCCGGCCGGTGCGCCAGGTCGAGGTCGAGATCCGCGACGCGGAAGGGCTGAGCCTCCCGCCGGGCGAGATCGGCGAGGTGTGCATGCGCGGCCCCAAGGTCACGACGGGCTACTGGAAGGACCCCGAGCGAACCGACGCGGCCTTTTTTGCCGACGGGTTTCTGCGCTCGGGCGATATCGGCTATCTCGACGCCGACGGCTTCCTGTTCCTCACCGATCGGATGAAGGACATGATCATCTCGGGTGGCGAGAATATTGCGTCCTCCGAGGTGGAACGGGTCTTGTTCGAGATGCCGCAGGTGCTCGACGCCGCGGTGGTCGCGATGCCCGACGCGCGCTGGGGGGAGATCCCGTTCGCCGTCGTGGTGCCGCGGCCGGGCCAGGAGGTGACGATCGATGCGATCGCGAACCATTGCGAGGGGCGGCTCGCGCGGTTCAAGGTGCCGCGCAAGCTGCTGCTCGTGGACGCACTTCCCCGCAATCCGTCCGGCAAGGTCCTAAAGCGCGTCCTGCGCGAAATGGCGCTGGACACGGGGTGAGGCGAAGAAGGGACGACATGACGACCACTCGGGCGGAGCGAGAGTTCACGCGGCCGGCGCGCAAGCGGCCGACGCGGGAGGAGAAGGCCCGCATCACCTACCAGAGCCTGATCGCGGCGGCGGCACGGGTGGTGGGCAGGTACGGCTATGCCGCCACCTCCATCGCCCGCGTCACGGAAGAGGCCGGCGTCGCCCACGGCACGTTCTACAACTACTTCGAGGACCGGCAGGCGCTGTTCGACTCGCTGCTGCCCGAGGTCGGCCGCGCGATGACGGACGACATCGTCGCGCAGATCGCCGACGCCTCGAGCGGGCTGGAACGCGAGGTCGCGCGCTTTCGCGCCTATTGCCGCTACCTGCAGCAGAACCCGGGCTTCTACCGCATTCTCTACGAGGCGGAGGTGTTCGCCCCCAAGGCCCACGAAGCCCATATCCAGCGCATCACCGAGGGCTACGTGCGCAGCCTCTCGCGGGCGATGGAGGCCGGCGACATTCCCGAGATGCCCGCCGACGAGCTGGAGGCGGTGGTGACCGTCCTCCTCGGCGCCCGGGCCTATATCGCGATGCGCTACATCAAGTCCGGAACCGTGCCGCAGGCGGCGCTCGACGCCTATACCCGCCTCGTCTCCAAGGGCCTGTTCGAGCGCTGAGCGGACCGCCGGGGCCCGCCCGCGCGCCCGGCGTCAGATGGCGAGGTAGCGCGAGGCCACCGCCGGATCGGCGCGCAGCGCCTCGATGGTGTCGGCGTAGACGATGTGGCCCTTGTCGATGATCACGGCGTCCTCGGCGAGGCCGAGGCAGAAGTGCATGTTCTGCTCGGCGAGGACGATGGTGACGCCCGTCTGGCGCAGCTCGCGGATGAGCCGCCCGATCTCCTGCACGATGATCGGCGCCAGCCCCTCCGACGGCTCGTCGAGGAGCAGGATGTCGGGGTTGCCCATCAGCGTGCGCGCCATGGTGAGGAGCTGCTGCTCGCCGCCTGACAGGAGCCCCGCCCGCCGCGTGCGCAGCCGGGCGAGAATCGGGAACACCTCCCACACCCGCGCCATCGTCCAGGCGCACGAGCCGTCCTCGGCGGTCTTCGCAGCGATCTCGAGGTTCTCCTCCACCGTGTGCGCCGGGAAGACCTGACGGTCCTCGGGCACGTAGCCGACGCCGTGACGCGCTATGGCGTACGGCGGCCGGCCCGCGACGTCGACGCCGTGCACCTCGACCCGTCCGGAGCGCGGCGGCGCGACACCCGAGATCGCCTTCATGGTGGTGGACTTGCCGGCGCCGTTGCGGCCGAGAAGGGCGAGGGTCCTCCCCTTCTTCACCTCGAAGTCGATCGAAAAGAGGATCTTCGACGCGCCGTAGAAGACGTCGAGGCCGGAGAGCTTCAGGGCGATATCGCTCATGCCGCCGCTCCCGCGTCTTCGCTGCCGAGGTAGGCCTCGATCACCTTCGGATGGCCCTTGATCTCCTCGGGCGTCCCGCTCGCCAGCACCGCGCCGTAGCTCAGCACGTTGATGCGCTGGGCGATGGAGAAGACGATATCGATGTCGTGCTCGATGAAGATCAGCGTCATGCCGTTGGTTTTCCAGAGCCTTTGGACCGTCTCCATCATCGCCCAGCGCTCGTCCGGCCCCATCCCCGCGGTCGGCTCGTCGAGCAGCAGGACCTTCGGCTCGAGGGCCAGCGCGAGGCCGACGTCGAGGACCTTCTGGTCGCCGTGCGAGATGGTGCTGGAGCGGCGCCTGGCGACGCTGCCGAGCGCGAGCTGCGCGATCAGCTCCTCCGCCCGCTGCTTGGCCGGCAGCGGCGGAAAGGCGCTCAGCATCCGCTCGTTGGACTTCTGATGCGCCGCCACCGCCGCGATGAGCTGCTGCTCGACCGTCAGCGTCGGGAAGATGCTGGCGATCTGGAAGGCGCGGCCGATCCCGCGCGCGACGATGGACGCCGGGGACTGGCCGGCGATGTTCTCCCCGTCCAGCAGGATGCGCCCGCTCGTCGGCGCGAGATGGCCGGTGATCAGGTTGAACAGCGTCGTCTTGCCCGCACCGTTGGGGCCGATGATGGCCGTCAGCGACTGCTCCGCGAAGGACAGCGACACGTGGTCCGTGGCGACGACACCGCCGAAGGATTTGACGAGGTTGTCGAGCTCAAGCACGGGGCGTCACCGTTTCCAGCGTGGCGGCCTTGTTGTCGGGGCTGACGTCGGGACCGCGCTTGAGGCTGGCGGACGCCTCGCTCTGCTGGGTCCGCTCCCGCCGGTTGCGCACGAGATCGACGACGAAGTCGAGGATGCCCCGGCGCAGCCCCAGGACCACCAGCAGGATGGCGACGCCGGTCGCGAGCTCGGTGTACTCGGTGTAGGCGAGCACCATGTCGTTGAGGAAGCGCAGCAGCACGGCGCCGAGCAGCG